>CAWUOD010000447.1:0-3436 GCA_963923115.1 uncultured Singulisphaera sp. | reverse complement strand
TGGGACTGGGTTCTTGAGAGTTAAGCATAACCGGGCCCGTGAAAATCGTTAGTGCTTCAGGCAACTGGGCCAGGGTGTATGCAAAAAGTGTTCTGGTTGGAAATTTGCGAACAATAATAAAGTATCAAAGGGACCGGGCCCAAATCCCTTGGAGGGAAAGGGGCCCGCAACGAATGCTTCATCGGGTGTGAATTCCGATCAATTCTTCCGATCGGCAATCGCATGGAGGTATTTTTCTCCCCGCAGGAAGAGGATGTCGCCACTTACCGCTGGACATGCATCGATCTTGTCACTTAAGCGGTTGGTGGCCAAAGCCTTTGGCTTGTCGCCTGGTGAAAGCACCAGGGTCGTTCCATCCCGATCCACCAGATAAATCCGTCCACCAGCGGCCAAAGGGGAGGAGTAAAAGCTTGTCAAACCCGGGAGGCGTTCGTCCTCCAGGAGGGGCTTGCCTGTTTTGGCATCGAGCACTGTCAACATTTGGGAGTTGACCTTGGTGAAATAGAGCCGGCCATCCAAAAGAAGCGGTGATGGGACATATGGGGTCCCTTTTGTGTGTTTCCAGAGGACCTTGTCCGCCGCGTCGCCCCGGGCATCCAGGGGAATGGCCAGTGCCGCCGCCCCACGGTAGCCGCTCATTACATATGCCACGCCAGCTTCCGCCAAAGGAGATGGAATCGCGTTGGCGGTCATTCCCGCCACTTCCCAAAGCTGAGAGCCATCGGCAAGGTCGTAGGATCGGACACGGTTGGTGCCATTGACAATCACCTGGGTCTTGTCGCCTTGTTCCACGACAAATGGAGTATTCCAGGTCGTCTTCTCCTCGCGTTTGACTTCCCATCTGGTTTTGCCCGAGACGGCATCAAGAACAATCAGTTTGCTGTTGGCCTCCTGGTCCCAATTGAGCACCAAACTATCGCCATGGACAACAGGGGTGACCGCCTCACCCCAGCCCAGCCGTGTGTGCAGTTGCCCAAGGTCCCTGCTCCAGAGGATCTTTCCGGTCAGATCCAGGGCATAAATTCCAAACGAACCAAAAGAGGCGTAGATCCGTTTGCCATCCGTCGTGGGTGAACCAGCGGCATAGGAGTGTGTTGGATGGTGTCCCTCGTGTGGGATGGCCTGTTTGACCGAGCGTTTCCAAAGCTCCTTGCCCGTGTTACGATCCAGGCTCAGGACATCAAAGCGATAAAACCGATCGGGTGGGTTGGTTTTGGTTTCAAAGCGCTTGTCCCGCTGGGGGAGTTCTTCGGGCTTAGCCTTTCGGTCGGTTTTTGTCGCTGTAAGGACAATGACCTGGTCGCCGATAATGATTGGGGTCGCGCTTCCCGGTCCGGGAAGTTCCACCTTCCAGAGGATGTTGGTTTTGTCATCCCACTTCATTGGCGGATTGGCATCTTTGGGTGCGATCCCGTTTGCCGTGGGGCCCCTCCAGGAGGGCCAATCGCGACTGGACAGGTTGGAATCCGCATTGGCAAAACCCGCGCTTGATAAAAGCCCCGCCAATCCCGTCCCGAGTAAAAATGTGAAACGACTCATGGTTGCCTCTCCAGAAATGGGAAACTTGTGGTTAGGATAGGGGAGAAGTCTTTCCAAAAACACTTTCCCCCTTCCGAAGCACGCGCCATGTCACCCCAACCGATCGATCGCAGACAATTGGGTCAGGCGACCCTGGGCGCGTCCTTTGCTTTTTTGTTCCCCTCTGAAAAGATGTTTGCGGCTGGACCCCTCAGAGTGGGTCTTTTTTCGGTGGAGGTCTCTGCGCCTTTGGGGCATCCCTGCATGGGGGGAGGGATCAGTCCGGTGGCAACCTATGATGATCCGCTTGAAGCCAAGGGAATCGTCTTCGTTTCCGGCGATCAACCTCCGGTGGTGGCGGTCTCGGTCGATTGGTGTGAAATCCGTCACGATGCCCACGATGCCTGGCGCAAAGCGATCGCTTCCGCTGTGGGAACAACGACTGAGAGGGTTCTGGTTTCTTCGGTCCATCAGCATGATGCACCCGTGGCGGATTTGCGGGCCGAGGCGATCCTCAAAAAAGCCGGTGCCAAAGGCTCGGTTTGTTTTCCGGAATTTCATGGGGAAACCGTCCAGCGTGTCGCCCGGGCGGCAAAGGAATCTTTGAAAGATCTGAAAATTGTGGATGGAATCGCCGCTTCGCGGGCCGAGGTTATCGGGGTTTCAAGCAATCGCCGCACGGTCGATTCCATGGGGCGTGCCCGGTTCGATCGGGGAAGCACGACTCGTGACGCCGAATTGCGCAACGCGGATGTGGGCGTGATTGATCCGGATGTCGCGATGATCTCGTTTGAATCAGGCAAAAAGACAATTGCCGCGATGTTTTGCTACGCGACGCACCCGATGAGCCGATATGGCAAAGGTGCCGTTTCGGCCGATTTTCCCGGAATAGCCCGGCGCATGGTGGAGCGGGCGCATCCCGGACTTCATGCGATGTATTTTTCCGGATGCAGTGGCAATGTCACCGCCGGAAAGTTCAACGATGGGGCCCCGGACAAGCGAATGATTCTCGCCAAAAGTTTGGCAGATGGGATGAGCCGGGCCCTGGCCACCGCCAAACCCATCCCCGTTTCGCCGATGCGTTTTGATAGTGTTCCTTATTCCCTGGTGTTTCGCGATACTCCCGGTTTTGAAACACAAACCCTGGAAGGGAAGCTTGGATCCGCCAGGTCATTCGACCAGTGTCTTGCGGCCATGGGCTTGAGCGCAAGGGAGCGTCTGGCCCGGCCGCTGGATTTGCCCGTGATCGATTTTGGGGGAGCGGCATTCCTTTTGGCTCCAGGTGAAAGCTATGTGGAATATCAACTTTATGCCAAATCCCTAAGGCCAAATTCGGTTGTACTTTGCGCGGGCTATGGGGAATCGGTGACCGGATATGTCCCCACCGAAAAGGCATGGACGGAGAAGGATAGCAATCTGGGTGATTGGTGTTGGGTTGCTCCCGGGAGTGAAAAAAAGCTCAAAGCCGCGATCGAGCGCGCGCTTTTGCCCGAATCGGTCCGGGGGAAAGGGCGCTAAAGGAAAAGGTGCCAGGAAAGCAAAGGGAACCATGGCAAGTAGTAAAAAGGGTTTGTTGTTTGTGTATGGAACCCTGAAACGGGGGATGCGCGCCCACAGGTATCTTCTGGGGTCGCGGTTTGTCGGGGTCGGACGGACGGGACCGGAATGGACGCTCCTGTCCAATGGAATATATCCCGCGCTTGTAAAGGCACCCGAGGGAATGGACGCGGACCTTTGTGGCGTCCTGGGCGAGGTTTTTGAAATCCCGGGAGAGTCGGTTTGGGAGGCTCTTGACCAATACGAGGGCGTTGAAGGAGGTTTATATCTCCGAGGGGAAATCACGCTTGAACATCTGGAATGGGACGCCGGATGCTGTCTCTTATACACATCTGACGCTGCCGACGATACTCCTTGTGTA
>CAWUOD010000446.1:0-3448 GCA_963923115.1 uncultured Singulisphaera sp. | reverse complement strand
GACAGCACTTGCAAATGACCGGAAGCTTTCCCCGTAACAGAAGCCATACGGGTAGCTTTAAGCCCCCCTGTTAAATCGAAGTTGACCCGTGTTTGGAGTATTGCCTTCCACATTTCATCCGACCATGAATCATCGTCCATGATTCTTATCACGATCTTGTCTCCCGGACGGACTTCTTGTGCGATTACGCGGTCCAAAATTGGGCTCCCTGCGTAATCGTACCTAATCTGCGGGACCAAGTAAGACCCATGTCCTTCAAGGTCAAGATAAAAGAACACATCCGGTTTGCTTAATCTATCTGCCCAGTAGACGGAAGATGAATTGTTATTCAGGGTAAAATAAACGGAGTAGATTGCCCCTTGAGAAGCATCCAATCCCTGTACTTGAAGTTTGTCAAGAATTTGGCTTTTAAATTCGGCTTCCTTTGCTTTAGCCTGGGCAATGTCGATAGCAATTTTTGCTGCATCTTGGCGTGCATTTTTAAAGGTTTCAGATGAATGCAGTGCCTTTTCCGCAGAGTATGCCGCAGCTCCAATCCCTACAAGCTTCAGGACTGTGGTCAGTGCTTGGTTCACCTGGGCATAACACGGTGTCTGGGTAAGGGCCGCTCCAGCCATTGCAATAATAAAAAATGAAAATAATCTAGTTTTAAACATTGTATTTATTCTTATGCAATTCAGGTAACCAAATAAACAAAATGCCACATGTAATATGCGTACTGGTAATTTACCAACGGATTTTTATTTCAATAACATTCGGAGCTTGGTCAGATATGCATAGAAAAGTATGTAAGAACCCGCCACGACAAAAGCTGCAAAAGTCATCTGCACCATTGTAAGCCAGTCATACACCCCATGTAAAACACTTGAAACAGCACAGCCTACAACAAACATTGCCGGAATCCTGGACCCTGTCGCGAATCCAGTGGTGATAAAGTAGGCGAATATGCCTGACCAAACCGCGTGGCAAAAGACCAGCGAAAGCGAACGAAGCATTACATTCACCATCGCGTTGTAAGTACCCGCCATAGCTCCGACTACACCAGCTTTTTTGGCAAGAATTGCTGAATTTATCACAGAGGATTCGCCGTAGCTCATGTTTTCAAACGCGGCAAAACCAAGACCTGAAAAGACACCAATTAGCACAGCGCCCAAGGGATCAGCCTGTTTACCCTTCCAGAAAAGGTAGGCGATGACAGGAATGCATTTGATGAATTCTTCGCAGATACCAACCTGGAACACAAAACCAATCAGTGAAGTGACACCAGATGAACTGGCAGCCATTTTTACATAAGTCTCCGGAAGAATTGTCCTGTACGAATAAAGCAGACCCTGAATCCCAACGATGCCGGTAAAGAGCATCGAAGAAATGAGCCAAGACCATTTGATTTCAGCCCGAACAATAAGGAGCTTGAAAATGACGCCCCACAGGGCCGCAAAAAACATCGCAAAAGCGGTAAGCTGATATTCTCTTTTTTCAATGGTTGCAATCAGCAATGGGATGATGGCCAAGGCGGTTACCGACCAGAAAACCACATCACGCGAAAGTGTTGAGATTAATTCTTGGTTGATCGGTGTCACTTCCTCACGGAAGTTGACGCCCTGTAAATCCTCTAGTAGTTTGGCGGCCTGTCCTTTTGCGGCCTGAAGCGACTGAATTCCGGCATCGGATGCACCTGTTAATTTATCACCGCCGTTTTGATCAAACCGTATGGTTAATTCTTCTTCGGTGCCAGCATGCCCTGATTGGCTAGTCCTGGCTTCATTTGATGGAAGGTTTTTTATCTCTGCGAATAATCCTTTGACAATTCCCGCCTTGTGCTTTTTGTCGCTTCCATCCTTCCAAACCAAGGTTTCTTTGGATATTTTTCCTTGTTTGGCAAGGGCGACCAACTCATCCGGATTGATTGGGCCTCGGGTTTCACCATCTATTTCATAAAAATATGATGCCATTCCAACGCCCCTGAATTCGTAACTGTCCGAATATTATGGAATATTTTCAAATATCGCCAGGGCGTAACACTCCCGGGTGGACAGGGTTCTTCACATTTTTTTACTTTTCCATCGCCACCACCCGGAATCCCTGATTGTTAATAACCTGATCCGGGGCGAGATAGCCCCGCTTGGACGACCGCATGAAACCAGTCTTGTCCATGAAACATGCGCCTCGGACTACCCGGAGATTCCCTTTGGCCGGACCATGGGGGAATTCGGAATAGGCCACCTTGTACCCATCATCCGAATACCAATCGAGGCACCATTCCCGCACATTTCCCATCGTGTCCACCAAACCCCATGGATTTGCCGTCCGGGTTCCAACAGGCCGGGGACTCAGGCTGGCCTTTATGTTAAACGACGACCAGGAATACATGTCCCGTGACTCGACCGGATAGGGAAAAATGCTTTCCGATCCCGCCCGGCAGGCATATTCCCATTCCGCTTCGGTGGGTAGACGATAGGCGCATCCGTCCCGCTTTCCCAGCCAAGCGCAAAACGACAAAGCATCCTGGTAGGTAACCATGGTAACAGGCAAATCATCGGACATGGCATAGCCAGGGTTGGCCCAATTGTAATCCGGTTTTTGCTCTCCCCAGCTTGTCGAAAGTCCCGCTTTCCAGCCACCTTTTCCAGACGATTCCCCCTCCGTTTTGTAACCGGTCGAGGCTACAAATTCCCGAAATTGCCCAACAGTAACCTCGGCGATTCCCATGCGAAATGGTTTTTTGAACTCGACCCTTCGTCTGGGCCATTCATCCGTTTTTGCATCGGGATCCTTATCGATAGCCCCCATCCAATAACTGCCCGCGGGGATGGTCGCCATTTTCATTGGTATTGGCAGAAGCGCGGAAACACCGTTGGTTCCGGGCGGGGTCGCTGGCTCATTTGGAATGCGTTCGGAATTTCCGGAATAACGGGAAAGCGCACCGACAAAAACTATCGCGATTATGGCTATCGCGACAAAGAGATTCCTTGACGAAAGGAGGGTTCCGACTTCTTCGTTTTTTGCGACTGCTTTGTCCAAATCGGCAATGACCTGAGACACATTTTGGTATCGGTTTTCCGGATTGGCCCGAGTCAATTTTGTGGCAATGGCTCCCAAGGCTTTGCCAAGGTCTTTGTCCTGGAGCGGGGTTTGTTGGGGATTTTGATCCTTCAGCAGAAATTGCAACAATCGGCCGAGCGAATAGAGATCGGATCGCTTGTCGATCTCATAATTGGGTTTTTCCACCTCCGGCGCGATATAACCCCTGGTGCCCTCGCCCGGAGCGTGAGGCAAAATGTCGGGATGGGTGGATTTTGCCAGGCCGATATCAATCAGCTTGATTGTCCCATCGGCGATTCGCATGATGTTGGATGGCTTCAAATCGCAGTGGACAAGGTTTTGGGAATGCAGATGTTCCAATCCGGAACAGATCCCCCGCTGTCTCTTATACACATCTCCGAGCCCA
>CAWUOD010000445.1:0-3455 GCA_963923115.1 uncultured Singulisphaera sp. | reverse complement strand
GATCCTCTCTGGTCTCGTGGGCTCGGAGATGTGTATAAGAGACAGGTCCCTCCACACCCTGCGATTGTTTGGGCGATTCTGGTTCCGGTCCGCCGGTTTCCTTTGGTTGGGATGTGGCTTCCTTCATGTCGTTGGAACTCAGGTAAACACCAAAACATCCACCCGCGACTACCCAAACCACCAAACGATTCAAAAGGGTCGCGGAAATTCCCAGGCTCTGACTGGCTCCAAACCATCCAAAAAGGATCCCAAATCCAAGCTCCGCGATGCCGGCGCCACCGGGAAACAACGGAATTGCCATGATCACCAGGCCAACCGGAAGGATCAAAAACATCTGGGATAGCGGTGGCGCCGGCACGGACTCATCGGCCACGGTCATTGTGATGCAGTAAAAGCCCAAAACCATAACCGTTTGGGCGACCCATGAGATCGCCATGGCCCGCCCCATTACCATGGGCTGCATACGGTAGTTGTGAACAGCAAGCCAAAAATTCGCCGCAGCCTCGCCCGCTCCGGCGGGAAGGGCCTTGCGAAGCCTTGAAGCGAATATCTCCACCCGGTTTGCGGGTAGCCAACCCAAAAGATACCAGCCCAAAAAGGTGCATCCGCCCAAAACCCAAGCCGTTTTGACCACCAGCCCTGGCTTTCCATCCAATCCCCCCTCAAGGCGATCGTTAAGCCAAAAAGTCAGCCCCATTAGACTGACAATCATGAAAAGGTTTGCCAAGGCAATCAAACGATCAAACAAAACCGAGGCTACCGCGCGAGTTTTTCCCAACGGCGAACGCTTGGCAAGAACGGCAGCCTTGACAAGGTCTCCCCCCACGGAACCAGGCAATACCACAGATGCATAAAACCCTGCCAAACCCAGCCGGATCGCATCACGGAAAGGACAAACCAGATTTTGGGCAACAACCAGACCATGCCATCGAACAAGTGTCAAAAGGAGAGCCACAATCTGGCACGCAACCGCTCCAACAAACCATCCCCAGCCAAAAGGCTCTCCATCCACCCAATGTCTCTGCCAAATACCTTTCAGGCCCCCACCCTTGACGGGGTCCCAATGGGAAATGACCACCCAAGCCAAAAGTCCGAAGGCCAGAACATACTTAAAAAGATTGAATAGTTTGCCAACCATATGCAATTTCACCCGTCCCTGGGTTTTCACATGAAAATCAGGAACCCATTGTGGCCGTTGATGGGCTTTGCGGGCAAGAGGGGTCCCGGGAGGAAAGATTTGCCCGGAGACCGCAATCCAGGGGAGTTGGCAATCATGGCCTTGCGGGCTTTTTTCCAATGGGAATGGTTGTCCCGGAAGCTGTATCCCAACTTCGCCGGGATGAACAAAACGACGCGATGAATCCCTTGGAGGCCAAGATTGCAGGCCAGGTCTGGAGATGGCCTTAGTAATCCCCAGGGACCTCTCCACCTGCCCTTGTTCCCAAGGCTCGCCAGGCTTCGGGCTTGATCGAGTTACTGATAAACCGAACCGAACCGTCCATGAGCAAGCTGTTCACGCCGCTCGTGTGGTAGCTCCGGGAGGTTACAGCGGCGTAGGTGTCACCTGGGTTGGATTCGGTCGCAAGAACCAAATCGACATCATAATCCACTCCCAAGTGGAGATAGGAAACCTTTGCGTTGGGAGCGAAAACGGTGGTGAAACCGGTTTCGTGAACCTTGCCATCCACCCATTCCGCATGGGTAAAAGAGCTCGGATTAAATGTGCCCAAGGGCAGGACAATCACAGAGGTGGGAGGAGGCGGCGGAGTGGAAAATGTAGTTGCGTTGCTGGCTCCGGACACCCGGTTGGTAAAGGCTTTGACCTCGGAAAGGCCAAGCGTATTGCTCAATCCATCCAGAAAATCGGATGACCGATAGGCCCGAACCGGGCCAAAGGCCCCATCTCCGGTTCGCATTCCCGCGGATTTGGAAGTCAAAACCTGCCAGGTTCCCTGGTTCATCGCATAGTTTATGGGCCAATACTTGTTGCCATAGGTGGGATCCGTGCCAAATCCCTTGTCGTTGATCTCGCTTGGACACATGAAAGTCCCAATTCTTTTTGAGGAAATTCCGGGCTGACTGTTATAGCCCACGGTGAAATCGATTCCCCGAAAAAGGTTTTCCTGTTCGATAAACGGAAGGATTCGGGCCATTCCGGACCAGGCATTGGTGGTGGTTACCGAGGCACCGTTCCAGGCATAGTTGCCATTAGGAGGCAACCCGTTGTTGGCATCCATATAGCTGTGCATTGCCAAACCAATTTGCTTGAGGTTATTGGCACATTTCAAGCGATTGGAGGCTTCGCGGACTTTTTGGACGGCGGGGAGCAACAAACCAATCAAAACGGCAATGATGGCGATAACCACCAGCAATTCGATAAGTGTGAAAGCGCGCCTTTTGCTGGAAATTGACATGGGAAAACTCCAAGTGGGTTTAACCTGAGGAATGGTGGCGCGATGGCGAACGGTTGGTAAGCGATGATTCCGCATCCCGAACGGGGGCTAGCGCATGAGTTCTGAGAAGGTCCAGTTTGTTATTGAAACTGAGACTCAATCTCATTAATGTGATTCTATCCTCCCGGTTCCCGGGTGTCCAAGGGTGCGGACAAAATCGCACAAAATTTGTGCTGATTTGCCCTCGCCGCCTCTTTTCAGGAACCGGTGATTCTCCTGGCGGGGTGCCGAATGAACCAGAATGCCTCGGAAAACCCGAATGTACAAAACGGGTCGAATTCCCTTCCCATCCTCCATTCCAAAGACCTTTTCGGGGACAAAAAAGAAATCCATATCCACCACCAAGGCGAAACCTATCGCCTGCGGATCACAAGCCGGGGAAAGCTGATCCTCCAAAAATAAGGATTGTCAGGGGATATTTTGAACTCGAATGACCCTACTCTTTTGCCCCCCTATCCATGCAATTTGTTCCACCCAAAATCCCAATCCCCAATCCAGGGGCCCATTTTCTTTCCGGGGCAGCTTTCCGTTTTTTGGAAAACCCCATCCCAAAATCCTCCGGTCGCGACCCAATTTCAAAATCCTCATTCCTGTCTGACCCAAACGGTGATTACGGGGTACCATAAGATCTGATGACCCATTCCCGCTGCCAACGGCCAATACTAATGAAACTTTCCTCCCGCCGGGCTTTTACCCTCATCGAGTTGCTGGTGGTGGTTGGAATCATCTCGGTTCTTATCGGATTACTCATTCCCGCGGTGCAAAAGGTCCGTGAAGCCGCGCTCCGTTTGAAGTGCGCGAACAACCTGAGGCAAATAGGGATCGGCTTGTTGAACCGGGAGTCCTTGGTCGGGGATTTGCCTCCCGCTTCGGTCGGAAACAAAATCAATTGGCGCCACCAATTACTCCCGTTTATCGAACAGGAAAAGATCTTCAAAAGAATCAAAGCGGATAAACCATGGCACGAGGGGGAGAATCTTTCCGTTGTTGCCGTGACGCCAA
>CAWUOD010000444.1:0-3461 GCA_963923115.1 uncultured Singulisphaera sp. | reverse complement strand
CGCGTAGGTCCTCGTGCATTGGGCTTATATGAGAGACTATGGATCCCATTTGGTCGGCCTCCCGCCAAATGGACCTTGTGTCGTCGTTCCATTGGTCCCGGGCCGACATGGAACCCGTTGCGGCGCCGGTTTTATGAACCAGGTGCACCACAAAACCGTCCCCCTCAGGTTTCCAATGATCCGGCAAAGTCCCTTGGACAGGCGGTTTGAGAAGGCGAACGCGAAATTCACTTGGGATTGTTCGAGAAAGGGAGGCCACTCTTTCCCGGAGTAATACCCGTCCCCCGGATAAAAGGACCATATCACGACAGGTCCTTTCGACATCCCCCAAAAGGTGGGTGCAGAGAAGGAAAGATTTCCCGTGTTCCTTGTGGAGGGTTTGCAACAAATCCAGCATCGCGTCACGGCCGGACGGGTCGAGGCCGCTTGTCGGTTCGTCCAAAAACAGCAGGGGTGGATCGTGAATGAGTGCCTGGGCCAATTTGATCCGCTGTTTCATCCCTGTGCTGTACTCGTCCAATAGGCGGTACCGGGCTTCGTCCAATTCCAGCACATGGAGAAGCTCATGGGCCCTTCTGGATGAATCGCGACGGGAAAGCCCTGCAAGTTCCCCAGCATAGCTCACATAATCGATTCCCGTCATCCCCGGAATAAGGGCGTCGGCTTCACTCATGTAACCGATGACCCGGCGAAGCCTGTGCCCTGAGCCGAGGGGAAATCCGGCAACCCTTCCGGAACCGGAAATGGGTGTGAGAATTCCGAGGAGCACTTTCAGGAGGGTTGATTTTCCGGCACCGTTGGGGCCAAGGAGCCCCAAAGTGCCCGATTCCATGGTCAGGCTTAGGGGGCCAAGCACAGCCTTCCCCTGATACCCCGCCGTCAAATCCTGTAAATCTAAAATGGCCGCCAAGGACAAGTTTCCACTATGAAATGAGGCGGTTTGGGAAAATCAGGCCGAGGGGGTGTTGGCGCCGAGGGCTTCTTCCAAGGTCGGGAAGGATTGCCAAATCGTATCAAGGGAAGTCACATGAAGGAGTTCCTTGATGTTGGCGTTGGGTTTCGCCAGTGCAATTTTCCCTTTTCTGGCTTTGAGGGCTTTGTGGACCCTCAGCAGCAGGGATAATCCAACCGAACTGAAATATTCCACCTGGCTGACATCAAACACGACAAGGGTTATTGCCGGGTTGTCAATTGCTGGTCTCAGCCCCTTAATGATATTCTCGACCTGCAATTCGTTTGCTTTGCCTGCCGGATTGAAAAGAGTTATCAAAACGGTTGGGCTCACTTCCTTGCAGACAAAATATTGAGCCAGTTCGGCGCCAGATCCAGCCATGGGGGAGAACCTCAAAGATGAGTAAAGCCACTAATGAGAATTTTACACACTTATATCCTATTGTAGTTCCCAAAGATGTAGAGTGGGGTGGGGCAGGCAGTTAGGGGAATCCGGGATTTTTTCCGATTCCCCGAATGGTAACCCGGGCAGCCGAACAGCCCAGGGCGGCTGACCCAACCACCATCGCGCCTAAAAATCATTCGAACATTTGATTTGTTACAGCGTATCAATCTGGGGTGGATTCCTGTTTCTTTGGGAAATCGACCGGTTTGAGTGTCCAATCTTCCGTTTGGCTTCCGTTTGGCTTCCATTTGGGTGATTCCAATGGCCACCAGAACCAGTGCCTTACCCCACGATTTTGCCGTTTATCCGGACTTTTCCGGCTAGAGCACCCTTTCCTCCTCACAGTTTGCAATTCTGCTGGTATCGCGCCGCCTTTGCCCCGGTTTGTGGGTTAGGTTTTCTCCATTCAGCGCCTTGCTTCATGGAGGTGGCAATATGTTGGTGCTAAGCCGCAAGCTCGGCGAAAAGATTTATATTGGCGACCAGATTTGCATAACGGTCGTTGATATTGATCGTGGCAAGATTCGCCTGGGGATTGAAGCCCCTCGTGATGTCGCCATTTATCGCCAGGAACTGTTACCGGGGAAAGATCCCATGGTAACTGAAACGGTGATCGAAACTCCGGTGTCCTCCCGTAGGGATTAAGCCGAATCGTAATCATTGCTTCTTCAAGGCGGGCTCAGGCCCGCTTTTTTTATTGGCGCTAGAATTCCTCAATGGTCATTTGGCCATGGAGCCACACAGGAAAAGAAAATGTCCACCCCCGCACCCCTTACAAGGGTTCACCTCAAAGTTGCGCGACGGTCGAACCACCCCTGGATTTTCCAAAAAATGGTGGAGCGCCCGGCCACCCGCGTTCCACCTGGAACGCTGGTGGATGTCTATGATCGCGATGGCAATTTTGCCGGCAGGGGCTTTTTCAACGGCCACTCCCGGATAAGCCTTCGCATCCTCACCCATCGCGAGGATGAAGTGATCGACGAGGGTTGGATTCGCCGCCGCCTTCAGATTGCCAGGGATTTGCGGGAATCAACTTTGGACCTGGGCGCGCTCGGAAATTCCTATCGCTTGTGCCATTCCGAGGCGGATGGGATGAGTGGTTTGATCATTGACAAATTTGATCAGATGATCGTTGTGGAATATTTCTCCGCAGGCTGGTTCCGGCTTCGCGATACGCTTCTCGCCATTCTGGGTGAGATGTACCCCGGTTGCCAGTTCTATTGGTTTGCAGAAGAACATGTTCAAAAACAGGAAGCTTTTGATTGTCATCCCATTCCATTGCCAGCACCCATTGCCATCAACGAACATGGGTTGAGGTTCCGGGTTGCTCCCGGGTCCCGTCACAAAACAGGCTTTTTCCTTGATCAGCGGGAAAACAGGCGGCGTCTGGCAACCTATTGCAAGGGAAAAACGGTTCTGGACATTTGCTGTAATTCCGGTGGTTTCGCGGTTTATGCAAAAGCACTTGGCCAGGCCGAGGATGTGACAGGGATCGATCTGGACGAGGAAGCCCTGGAAATGGCCCGAACCAATGCGGGGCTGAACGGGGTCAGGGTGAAATGGACCCAAACAGATTTGTTTCCCTGGCTTCGGGATGCGATCGCCAAAGGCCAAACTTGGGATGTGGTCATTCTTGACCCGGCCAAACAGACCAGGGACCGGGATGAGATTGGCTTGGCGCTCAAGAAGTATCTGGACATGAATCGCCTGGCGATGCAGGTGGTCAAACCCGGTGGCATCCTTCTTTCATGTTCGTGTACCGGGCTGGTCAACGAATCCGATTACCTGGAAACCCTCCGGCGCTCCTCCTGGCAAGCGGGCAAGCATGCACAAGTGTTTGCCATTACCGGGGCTGCCGCTGATCATCCATTTTATTGCCATGTGTCCGAAGGGCGTTACCTGAAAGCGGTTTGGATGAGGATCATGGAGGGCGACCCGGTCCCGCCCCGACCTTCCACCCCGGAATTGGAAGTGGAGAGGTTTGAAGATAACGAGCTAAATGATGATATTAGCGAGGGACCCTGTCTCTTATACACATCTCCGAGCCCATGAGACCAGAGAGGAT
>CAWUOD010000443.1:0-3465 GCA_963923115.1 uncultured Singulisphaera sp. | reverse complement strand
GGTTATGGTGGCGATGTGGACAACTTTGAATTTCCAAGATTTAATTTGGATATTTGTCTTTTTCGGGTTTATGTCGATGGCAAGCCCTATGCGCCCCCTCATTTCCTGAAGATCGCCGAACAGGGCGCCTCCGAGGGAGATCTGGTTTTTGTCTCGGGAAATCCCGGGGCCACCCAGCGTCTGGAGACTTTGGCCAAGCTGATTTACCGTCGTGATAGGCTGTTGCCCTACAATTTGGCCCGTTTGCGGTCGATGGAAGCTGCTCTCCTGCAATTTTCGGCTACAGGGCCCGAAGCCGCCGCGCGCTCCGCCCGTTACCTTCACAGTGTAGCCAACGCCCGAAAAGCCATGTCCGGCCAACTCCAGGGATTGTTGAATGCCGATCTTTTGGCGACCAAGTCGCATCAGGAGGCCGAACTTCAGGCTAAAGCGAAATCCAGGGAGCCATGGGAAAAAGCAGCCTCGGCTGTTCGTTCCCTTTCCACGATGGATCGCGAGTATTTTTTGCTGGATACGGGCCACGGGGTCGACGGGGAGCTGTTCGCCATCGCGCGTCAATTGGTGCGAATGGCGACGGAAAAAAGCAAACCAAGTGGTATGCGTCTTAGGGAATATCGGGACTCCAATCGCGAATCGCTTGAGCTTTCGCTTTTTTCCCCCGCGCCGATTCATCCGGGACTGGAGACGGTCCGCCTTGGAACGGCTTTCACATTCCTTGCCGAGCAACTCGGCGGTGAACACAAAGCGGTGAAGGTCGCCCTTGGCGGCCAATCCCCACTGCAACAAGCAGCAAACCTGGTGGGTAAGACCAAACTTGCCGATGTGGCCTACCGGAAGCGACTTGCCGGACAATCGGCCGCCGAAATCGCCACTTGTGAGGATCCGATGATTCGTCTTGCCCTTGCCGTGGATGACATGGCAAGGGACCTGAGGGCCCGGTACGAATCCGGGGTCGAGGAACCGGAACGACAAGCCAACGGGGCGATTTCCCGATTGCGGTTCGAGCTTGCGGGATCGAATCCCGTCGCGCCAGATGCGACTTTTACCCTCCGTCTTGCCTTTGGAACCGTGAAAGGTTACGAGGCGGAAGGGAAAGCCGTGCCCCCATGGACCACTGTCCAGGGGCTTTTGGAACGCCATAACTTGTTGGGTGCGCGCGAACCCTTCCTGTTGCCTCCCCGATGGATCGAGGGTAAAGCAAACATCCCCGCCGAAACCCCTTTCAACATAGTTTCGACCGCCGACACCATTGGGGGCAATTCCGGAAGCCCCGTTGTGAATCGCAAAGGCGAGCTCATTGGCGTGAATTTTGACCGTAACCGCTTTGGTCTGGTCAGAAATTTTGTCTACACCGATGTCCAGGCAAGGCACATCATGGTGGATGTCCGGATCATCCTCGCTTCGCTCAGAAAGATGTATGGGGCGGATAGTCTGGCAGGCGAGCTTGGAAAATAAGCCCTGTCTTTCTCCCGTCAGAAACTCTCCTCAGGCACCCACCCTTTCGGGGTGGGTGTAAATGTTCATGGACTGTCCGCGCAAAAAACCGACCAGGGTTATGCCAAATTGCTGGCAGAGTCCAATCGCAAGGGAGGTTGGCGCCCCCACCGCTACGATCATGGGAATGCCCGAGACAATTGCTTTTTGGGCCATTTCATATCCAACTCGTCCGGATAAAACCAGTATCCCGGGATCCAGGGGGTAAAGCCCACTTTTCAGGGCATACCCCGCGATCTTGTCGAGGGCATTGTGTCTGCCGACATCTTCCCGGAGGCAAACAAGGTCCCCCTCCGGGGTGAAAAGCCCGGAGGCGTGAACGCCCCCTGTTTGCGCAAAGAGCGCCTGGTGTGGCTTCAGCTTTTCGGGAAGGGTCGACAAAAAAGCCGGAGACACAACAAAATTACCGGACACGGGGAGGCTTCGCACTGCCACCGCTTCGAGGTTTTTTTTGCCACATGCGCCACAACTGGATGTGCTGAAAAAGAAACGGTCGAGGCTTTTTGTCCGCGCGCCGGATGAAAGTCTGATATCGAGGATATTATCATGATCGGGATGTTCGGGCTCCGGCCGATCCATCCCCAGAACCTGTTCGAGCGAGGTGATGATTCCCTCGTGAAAGAGAAAACCCAAGGCGAGTTCCCCATCATGCCCCGGGGTGCGCATCAGGATTGTTGCGGGTTTTTGATGGAGGCGCAGCTCAAGGGGCGCCTCCAAAGCGACAAGATCGGGCCTTGACCGGTCCGGGCATCCCGGGGAGACAATTTGCACCCGGGAGGCTGACTGGCTGTTTTCGACGGGATTCGCCTTGGGATTGGGCATGGTGTCTCCCGTGCGGGCGGGGATTATCCGGGCATTTCGGGGGTGATACCCAACACCAGGTCAAAGCGGGCGACAACTTCACCCAATTTGGACCCCTCAATGGGATCAAAGGAAACCGTCACGGATTGACGGGCCTTGGGGTCGCGGATGCCCTTCCATATCCCGTCCCGTTCATTGCCAGGATGTCCCTTGATATAACATTGGGTCACCAGGGCCGTTTTGGATCCCATGCGAATTTTGTAGTGGATGTGTGGGGTGCGGCCCGGGTAGGGTACAGGACGAATAGTGCGGAAATAATATTCCCCTGTCGATCCTGTCAGGAACCTGCCAAAACCCTGAAAATTTTTGTCTTTTTTGTCGGCGTTGCTGGTCCCGGTGTGAAGGTAGGCGCCGCTGTTATCGCATTGCCAGATCTCCACCAAGGCATTTCGGACCGGGTTTCCTTTCAGGTCGGTGACCTTTCCTGAAACATGGGCGATGGTGCCAACGGCGGGGTTTAGGGAATTGTTCAAAATGACAAGGTCGTTGTCGGTGTCCAGGGGAAGCTTGTTGGGGTAAAAGGGTCCCTCGGTTTGCGAAGGAGTTTTGATCAGCTCATCGGCAAATACCCCGGGAACCCAAAGCGCCGCCGCGCCGAGACTCCCATAGCGCAAAAAAGCGCGACGATGTTGCAAAAAGGCAGGTGTTCCTTCCACAAGTCTTTTTTTATCCATGATCAGTCCCGCTTTCGTTTTGGGGCGTGGCCCCGATTGGCAAAAACCCTTTTGGCAAAAAAGGAACGGAGTGGCCCTGGACAACCGGCCAGGGCAACCGGCCAGGGCAACCATCTGATCCTTGGGGGCATTGCCTTAATAGGCACGGCCACCGGATATTGGTGACGCAAATCCCTTCTTTGCCGCCGCCTCAATTCCTTTATTCTTTTTTTATCCCGCTTTTGGAGCTGTCGCCAAAAACCTCCTGGCGGACGCCCCTGGCGTGGAGTTTAAGTCGTTCGGTGTAAAGATAAATCCGGCCGATCTCCTCGCCCGGACCACCCGCCCTATATCCCGGGGCCGAAGGGATTGGGGCAACTAGAAATCCATCGCCACGCTTGCGAAGGGGAACGAGCCAAAGTTCACCCCCCGCTTCCGGGGTCATTTTTGGCGCGCG
>CAWUOD010000442.1:0-3471 GCA_963923115.1 uncultured Singulisphaera sp. | reverse complement strand
ATCCTCTCTGGTCTCGTGGGCTCGGAGATGTGTATAAGAGACAGATGTGATTCCTCCCGCCAGGATGCATATTATCGAAAAGGAGAGGGCGTAATTCGAGAAGCCCGAGAAACCACGGTGAAGCTCCTGGGCGTATCCCATGCGCGTGAGGGCGGATTCATCAGTCGAGTCCGGGTGGGCAGTCGGTTTCATTGGTTAAATCCCGCCTTCCAATAATTTTCGGGACGATTCCAATAAATCGGGGTTGCGCCGACTTCCCAAAAGATGCGGGCCGCGGGCGATCTCCCGGCTTTCAAGCCAGGACTGAAATTCCGGGGCCGCCGTTCGTCCCAATAGAGAACGGACAAAAGCTCCATCGTGGTAGCTTGTCGTTTGGTAGCCTAGCATGATGTCGTCCCCGGATGGGACGCCCATGATGTGATTGCAACCCGCTTGCGCCAAAAGCAATAACAGGTTGTCCAGGGTGTTGTGGTCGGCTTCGGCATGGTTTGTGAAACAGATATCCACACCCATGGGAAGGCCCAGCAGCTTGCCCATGAAATGGTCCTCCAGCCCGGCGCGAATGATCTGTTTTTCATCAAAAAGATATTCCGGACCAATAAAGCCCACAACGCTATTGACCAGAAAAGGATCGAATTCCCGAGCCACGGCATAGGCTCGGGCCTCGAGGGTTAGCTGGTCAATGCCATGATGGGCTCCCGCGGACAGGGAGCTTCCCTGGCCTGTTTCAAAGTACATGACCTGGTTTCCACGCCAACCGACATCGCGTTTGGAATGATGCTCCAGGGTCGCCTCGCGCCCCTCGCGCAACAATCCCAGGTTGATCCCAAAACTGTTGTTGGTCGCTTCGGTTCCACCCACGGACTGAAATAACAGGTCAACGGGATAACCCCGGCGCATCGCCTCCAATTGGGTTGTTATGTGTGCCAGACAGCACCCCTGGGTAGGGATCCCCAATCCGGATATGATCCTGTCACAAGTGTTCAGGATTGCCCCGACCGATTCAATCGAGTCGACAGCGGGATTTATGCCAATGACCGCATCGCCCGCTCCCATAAGGAGCCCATCCAGGGTCGCGGCGATAATTCCCAATGGGTCATCCGTCGGGTGGTTTGGCTGAATCCTTATGCCCAGTGTGCCGGGAAGCCCGGTGGTGTTCCGGCAGCGCGCCACATTATGAATTCGGGAGGCGATCGCGACCAGCTCCTTGTTCGATAACAACTTGGTTACCGCCGCGGCGATTTCAGGTGTGATTGCGCCGGATAATGTCTTCCAATCCGGGATGGATGGATCGGATTCAGGTCCGCCCCGAAGGAGCCATTCGCGGAATTCTCCCACGCACCAGGATTGGATTATTGAAAACCATGTCTTGTCGTGACGGTCTAGTATCAGTCGGGAAACCGAGTCAATTTCGGGGTCTATCAGGGGTTGCCGCGCGATTTCGTCGAGCCGGACATCTGCCAGGGCCATTTTGGCGGCAATTCGCTCCCGTTCATTTGAGGCGCCTATTCCAGCGAGTGTGTCCCCCGATTTTGGCTCATTGGCTTTTGCGAATAGTTCCCCCAAATCAGAAAAGGAGAACTTTTCGTTTCGGATGGTGGAGGAATAGGTCATTGGAGCATCCCAAAGGCCCGAAGAAGGCGTTATCATCTGGTTTTACGGAAACCCGGGTGGGCGGACCTGAAATGCAAAGGCTTCATCAGATTGGGATCAGGTCTTTTTTTGAATACCCGGATGGATCATGAATTTTGATGTTGTTGCCGCCCAAAGGAAAGTCTGTTTTGGGATTTGAAAGGATCATCGAAAGGTTTTTGGAATGGTTGCTGATGGCCCTTGTTGTGTCAAAAAATCAGGCGGGACATTCGATGTCCCGCCTTTGGGGGTGAATCAGTGGCCGGGATGACTTGCCCAAGAATCAGGCAATTGCGGCGTTTTTAAATCCGGCAAGGATCTTGTCCCATGGGGCGCGGTATTGCTTTGAGATGAACGCCTGGACGGCGGGTTCGCTCGCGGTGAGGGTGGGGGCGTTCCACACGAACTCTTTCCCTGCGCGGTAGGCGGCCACACCCAAAAGCACCGTTTCGGTAAGGGGGCCACTGTAGTCGAAATTGCAAAGGGTTTTGCCGTTGCCTTTGATGGCTTCGACAAATTCCTTGTGGTGGCCGATCGAATCCGCGATCGGATCGATTTTGAGGGACTTGGCGGATTCCGCCAGGTCGGTTCCCTCGGGGAGGAAAACGCGGCGGCCATAGTCGGCCTGGAGCATTCCCTTGGAGCCTACAAAAAGGACGCCGTTATCCCATGGCAGCGCGCCCTTTACCGCCGGCTTGCGTCCGCCATCGTACCAGGCGAGCTTGACGGGTCCGCGTTTGCCTTTGGCGGGGAAGTGCCAGTTCGCGGTGAGTTCGTCCGCGGCGGTTTCCGGATTAACCGGAGTTCCTTCGGCTGAGACCTTGTTGGGGAAGTCGAGGTCAAGCGACCAGAAGGTGAGGTCAATGAAGTGGCAGCCCATGTCGCCCAGGGTTCCTGCGCCAAAGTTCCAGTAACGGCGCCAATTAAATGGTACCCATGAAGAGCTGTATGGGACTTCCCTGGAGGGCCCGATCCAGAGGTCATAGTCGAGCGTTGCGGGTGGCTTTTCGCCGGTTTTGGTTGTCACATCCTTGCCACCCCATGATTTGGCGCACCAAACATGGGCTTCCTTCACATCACCAATGGCGCCCGCCTTGATGAGTTCAGCGACTCGGCGATAGTTGGAGGTCGCGTGGATCTGGGTGCCCATTTGGGTGACACGCTTTTTCATGCGGGCCAAATTGCGAAGGATGCGGGTTTCCTCGACGGTGTGGGCCAATGGTTTTTCGCAATACACATGGCGGTCGGAATCGAGACCCAGGGCCGCCGCTGGAAAGTGGGTGTGATCGGGGGTGGAAATGACCACGCCGTCAATGTTTTTGCGGTCAAGAAGCTTGCGGAAGTCCTGATCCAGGGTGGCATTTGGGAATTGCTTTTGGGCTTGGCCACAGCGACCTGTATCGACATCACAAAGGGCCACGACTGTGCCACCAGCGGGTTCGAGTTCAGCGAGGTTGTTTCCGCCCCGGCCTGCAACCCCGATGACACCAAGGCGGACCTGTTCCGCTGCGGGATAGCCGTATGTGGCCCGAACAAGGGGAACGGCTGCCGCCGCGCCCAAAAGGAATGTACGGCGATTGAGATTCAAGCCTGGCATGGAGCACTCCGGGGGGATGGACAACACGGGAGGGAGCATCGGAGCCCGGAACAAAAGGATCCGCGGCAACCGCTATGGGAATCATAAAAATCCGGTGGGGTTACTGCAAGGATTTTGATGCTTGGAATCCGGCAAACCCATCCAGGTGATTGTCAGGATGTGGTGTTTGTATTCCATGGCCTCAAGGAAAACAAAAAGGCAATGTTCCGGATAGTTCGGCCATGGCTGGGATAAGGTAATTC
>CAWUOD010000441.1:0-3474 GCA_963923115.1 uncultured Singulisphaera sp. | reverse complement strand
GAACCAAATGCAACTATAAAGATCATCCTTGAAGGAGAACAGATTGGTTCCACCCAGGGGGGCAATTCCGGTGAGTGGAAATGGAAATTGCCCGTGGCTCTTTCGCCCGGGGCCAATTCGTTTCAATTCGAGGCGGTGGATTCCGTCGGAAACCAGAGCGGTCTCACGACTCCGGTTTCGGTGAAATACGACCCACGGGTCCCAACGGTTCCGGTGATTGATGGAATACCCGTCGACAACGCCGTGTTTGGCAAGGAAAACTGGCCTGGATATGTCTCAGGGAGCGTGGCGCACACAAACCTCGACCCGGAGATCGAATCTGTCGAAGTAGGCATTTTGGACATCACCAGTGGCTTTTGGTTTGATGGGGCCAATTTCAGCAGCCTGTCCCCGGTCTCTGCACAGGCAACTTTGCAGAGTCTTTCCTCGTCCATCAACTGGCGATTGAATCTTCCCGTTTCCCAATTACTGGACGGGCATAAATACGATTTGCGGGTCAAGGCCGTAAGCCTCGCGGGAACGCTATCGGGCGTCGCGACTGCAACATTCCTTTGCGACAAGACAGCGCCCACCGCCCGGATTGAAAAGGAAAATGATGGGGGGGCAGGTGGCAACCTTGAACCAGTCGTTGTCCATATTCATTTCTCGGAACCGATCAATGGATTTAACGCCGGCGCTGTGAAGCTGCCCAACGGGGTCGAACTGATCTCGTTCAACGGCGGGGGTGACAGTTTCGATGTGACTCTCAAACCGCTTCATGAAGGGATTTTTTCAATCGTTTTGGATGGAAATGGAGTCAAGGACCAGGCCACCAACCTCTACGAATCACAATCCTTCCCGATTGTCGGCGATATCGGAAACACACCCGAAAAGGCTTTTGAGCTGGTCCTTTCGCCTTTGGGCCAGGCAAGTTTCCAGGGGGAAATCGGATCGGCAACGGACAAAGATTGGTTCCTTGTGCCGCTGGTGGAAAGCGACCTGGACATTCGCCTTTCAGGAGCAACCTCGGCTTTGATGGTTGACTGGTTTGATGAGACAGGCAAACGCCTGGCCTCGGCAAGCACCGGACCCAATGGAGCCGCGACCCTTCAGATCCATCCCGTGGCCGGAGCCCGCTTTTTGCGCCTATCGGGTTCCGATAAGTCCACCTACACACTCTCGCTGGGCCTGATTTCATCGATTCCCGATTATCAGGGAAACAATTTCGCCTCGGCTCAATTGATCAGCATCAATAACGATCTGATTGCGGCGGAAGGCGATCGCGCCTCGGTGGATGACCTGGAATATATCAGGTTTGTGGCAAGTCAAACCGGATGGGTTTCCGCGATCGTGAAACCCGGCGAAAACAGCCCGATCCGTGCCCGACTTGTCGCGTTTGAAGAATCGGGAAATCTTGTCGCTGTGAGTTTGCCATCGGGGGGGACCGACGGGGGAACAACTCCGGTCCGATTCCCTGTCATTGCCGGCCAGTCGTATTACCTCCGCGTGGATGGATTGGTCGATGCAACGGGGATGGGTGAAACGGGTAAATGGTCGCTGTCCGGTACTTTCACTCCCGATGCGGGAGCAAGGACGGTGGATACGGGAACGGGGGCGATTTACTCGCCTGATGGAAACGGAAAGCTTGCGGCTCGTGGCGCAATTGACAGCCCGGGCGATGCCGATCTGATCCATTTCAAACCCCTGGTTTCAGGAACCTACCTGATCCGGGTCACCCCGAAAATCACCGCGACCGAACTTGCTCCAGGAATCCGGATTTTGGGCGACAACCTTGAAACCGTCACCCAGGTCGAAGGGGGCGCCGGAAAACCATTAACTCTGATGGTGAATCTGGAAGCAAACACCATTTACCATTTTCAATTCGTTGGCGCAGGTGGAACCAAAGGGGGATTCGAAGCCCTCATCGTCCGGGATGATTATGGCGACAAACCGGAAAAAGCAGGCGTCATCCAGACAACCGATGGCGATTTCGCGGCCACCGGAAAAATAGAGGTGTCAGGAGACACGGATCTTTTCCGTCTCCCCATCACCCAATCGGGATTCATGCACATAGCCCTCGTTGGGGAGGATGGCTCAACGGACCAGTTTGGTTTCGCCGTCTCCCAGGGCGCGCCCCCGGCCAGTTTGGCGGATATTACCACATGCAAAATCGAGGTATTTTCCGGCCAGGACCTTTTTATTTTGGTGAAAGGGATCGATGGGGCGACCGGCGGTTACCAGCTTCGCCTGAAATTTGTCAGCGATGATATTACCGACAATTTGGACCCTTTCAGGGCCAAACCTATCACGGTCGCGGCACCTTCGGCCGGTTCGATTGAATCATTTGGCGACCGGGATGTGTTCGCCTGGACCGCCCCGGCGTCGGAAACCGGCCTCCCCCCCTTCGGCGCGTACAGGGTGCTCGCCGCCTCCAATGCCGTTTCCCCGATCGACACCAAGGTTGATATTTACAGGATCTCCCTTTCCGGAAAGCCCGAGTTGGTGGTTTCCTCCAACGATGGCGGAAAAGGCACCGATGCCCTGGCGTTTTTCCAGGCCCGGGCGGGCGAAAGCTATCTGTTTGTGGTTGGCGGCCAAACTGGCCAGGAAACCGGAAAGTACAGCGTTTTCCTGTCGGAGGATCGCCTGGAAAACGGGGATGATTTCCCCGATTCCTACCAGTTGGTCCGTCTAGATCCGGCATATCAACTGGGTGGCGGATCCATTCTTTCCACAAGCGGCGCGATCGGGAAGGCGATGGATTCCGATCTGGTCAGATTTGTCGCCCCAGCAGGCGGCACCTGGATTCTCCGGGCGAATGCCGGGGCCGGCTCCCTGCTCGACCCTTATTTGGTACTGGTCGGCTCCGATTTAAACCAGATCGCCTCGGATGATGACAGCGGATCCGGGGACAACGCGCTGATTTTGGCGGACCTGGTCAAGGGCCGGGAATACTTCCTCAAGGTGTCGGCGTCTTCCGGATTGGGAAATTACACTCTCATCGCCAAGCCCTTTCTTCCCGTGGCGGCCGAAGTGAGGGATGATTACCCCTTGCAAGGCCCGGGAAATCTCGGCCTGCCTGGCTCCGGGAGTGTCGCCATTTCGGGCACGGTCGATTTTGTCGGTGACAAGGATTCGTTCCTGCTGGATTGGCCAGCCACAACCGGTTCCGCCTCGATCATCGCCCGCCTTTCCCCCGTGGGGGGATCAGGGCTGGATCCCTACCTTGAACTGGTCGATTCAAACGGGACCGTGATCGCCAAAAATGACAATGACGGATCTGATTTATCAAGTGTTTTGATTTTCGAGGCCCGACCCGGTGAACACCTCTCCCTCAGGACTTCGGGATACAACCGCACCATCGGCAATTATGTCCTCTCCGTCGTGGTTTTGAAACAGCCCGACAATGACGATTTGCCCGGCTCACCCGAGGGGGCGCCAAGGCTGAACCTGTCTCTTATACACATCTCCGAGCCCACGAGACCAGAGAGGATC
>CAWUOD010000440.1:0-3488 GCA_963923115.1 uncultured Singulisphaera sp. | reverse complement strand
CATCGAGGAAAAGATGGGGCATATTTTCCAGGGGACCAAGCCCCTGCCGCCACTTCCGGAGAATCTCAAGGCAAGCGAGGTGGCCCGGTTGGCTGAGCTTTTTGATTTCCTGCACCGCCAGATTTCCCAATCCCTCGAG
This sequence comes from uncultured Singulisphaera sp., assembly GCA_963923115.1. Classification (GTDB taxonomy): domain Bacteria; phylum Planctomycetota; class Planctomycetia; order Gemmatales; family Gemmataceae; genus SYLG01. The sequence continues at coordinate 3,349 of CAWUOD010000440.1, read as the reverse complement.
ACCGCCGGGGATTCCCAGGGTGGGGATGGGGTGAAAATTTCATTTGGAGGTTGGCAGCGCCTTCAAAAGATCCAGATGGCACTTGCCATGTATTTGCGGGCCGTGACCCGCCGCGATGGCTAGCACTATCGGCTTGAAATATCCTTTTCCGGCAAAAACACAAGCTAACAGCCGTTTCCAGGAGAGTTCCGTCCATCATGGAAGTCATCACGCAGGATCCGAAGCGCTCTTTTGTCCATCTCCATTGTCATAGTCATTACAGCCTCCTTGACGGGGCCAGCCGCCTGCCGGAACTTTGTAAAACCGTGAAAAGCCACGGGATGAACGCCGTCGCGCTTACGGATCACGGAAATCTGTATGGCGCGATCGATTTTTATTCGGAATGTCGTTCCGCGGGGATCAATCCGGTAATAGGCTACGAGGCCTATGTCGCCCCAAACAAGCGAACGGACCGGGAGGCGAAGAAAAGGGGCGAGGCGGGTTTCCACCTCACCCTGTTGGCTCAAAATGCGACCGGATTCAAAAACCTGATCAAGCTTTCGTCTATTGCCTATCTTGAAGGGTTTTATTACATTCCGCGTATCGACAAGGAGGTCCTTGAAGCGCATAGCGAGGGGCTGATTGTCCTTTCGGGTTGCGCCTCCAGCGAGTTCTCCGATCATATTCTCAAGGACGATCTCAAATCGGCGGAGAAGTTGGCCGCCTGGTTTGCCAAGGTTTTCAAAAAGCGTTTCTTCGTCGAGATCCAGAATAACGGCCTCGATATCCAGCGTGAGTGCGCCCAGGGCGCGATCAGGATCGCCGACGCCATGGGGCTGCCGCTTGTCGCGACATCCGACGCGCATTATCTCACCAAGGACGATGCTCCAGCCCACGATGTTCTTCTTTGCATCAACACAGGCAGGAAAATCGACGACCCCAACCGTATGCGCTATGGTTCGGATCTTTTTTATGTTCGTCCGCCAAGCGAGATGTACAACCTGTTTCCCGGCCAGGAGGCGGCCGTCCAGCGAAGTCAGGAAATCGCGGATAGCGTCGATATCCAGTTGGATTTCAAAAAACGGCATTTTCCGGTTTACACCCCGCCGGAGGGAAAAACGGCTGAGGACTACCTTCGCGCCATGTGCGCCGATGGGCTCAAAAAACGCTACGGCGACAGTCCTTCCAAAGCGGTTCTTGATCGTCTGGAACACGAATTGGGCATTATTTGTCGAATGGGGTTCGCGAGCTATTTCCTCATCGTGGGGGATTTCGTCCGGTTCGCCGTGGAAAATGGCATTCCGGCCAGCGCCAGAGGGTCGGCTTGTGGCGCGCTTGTGAGCTATGTGCTGGAATTAAGTCATGTCGACCCGCTTGAGTACGATCTGCTTTTCGAAAGATTTCTCGACCCGAACCGGTCCGAGGCGCCTGATATCGATATCGACTTTTGCCAGGACAGGCGCGAATTGGTATTGGCCTATGTAAGACAAAAATACGGCGAAGAATCCGTCGCGCAAATCGGCACATTCGGCACCATGGCGGCCCGGGCGGCGATCAAGGATGTGGGAAGGGCGCTTGATGTTCCCCTGGAAAAAGTGAACCAGCTTGTGGGGTTCATTCCCAAAACCCTTGGGATCACGCTTCCCGAGGCCCTTGAGGAGAGCCGTGATCTCAAGATGGCCCAGGAGAACGATCCCGATGTCCGTCGCCTTTTGGAAATCGCGATCAAACTCGAGGGGACCAACCGCAACACCGGAACGCACGCCGCCGGGGTGGTGATTTCCAACGGGCCGTTGGTCGATTACGCGCCGCTTCAAAGGGTGGTGCGAAAAGGGGCCGATGCCGGGCAAAGTGATGTCCCGGTGACCACGACCCAGTGGACCATGGAGGACCTTGAGAAGGTTGGCTTGCTCAAGATGGATTTCCTTGGACTGCGGACTCTCACGGTGCTTGACAACGCCGTGAGGCTTATCAGGGAGAATCGTGGGCTGGATATCGACCTTATGTCGATTCCGCTGGATGACAAAGCGACCTACGCCCTTCTCCAAAGGGGCGACGCCAAGGGTGTTTTCCAGTTGGAAAGCGATGGAATCCGGGAGTTGCTCAAACGGCTCAAGCCGGACAATATCCGCGATATCATCGCGATGATGGCGCTCTATCGTCCCGGGCCACTCGAAGGCGGCATGGTGGATTCGTTCGTAAACCGCAAGCACGGGACCGAAATCGCCTCTTATGCCCACCCGGTTATGGAGGAAATTCTCCACGAAACCCACGGGGTCATGGTCTATCAGGAACAGATCATGCGGATCCTCAACCGCTTGGGGGGGATCGAGCTTTCCAGCGCCTACGCCTGTATCAAGGCGATCAGCAAGAAAAAACACGATATTATTGATCAGCGTAAGGGCGAATTCATCAAGGGAGCCATTGAGCGGGGCCTCGCAAAGGAGACCGCCGAGGAGATTTTCCAGTTTATCGTCGTTTTCGGTGGATACGGTTTCAACAAAAGTCACTCCGCCGCCTACGCCCACATTGGCTACCAGACCGCCTGGCTCAAGACTCACTATCTGCCCGAGTTCATGGCCGCGCTCCTGACCAGCGAAATCGACGATGCCAACAAGCGGGACATTCTTGTCGAGCATATTGAGGATTCAAAGCGCCTTGGGGTGGAGGTTATCCCTCCGTCGGTCAATCTCAGCGAAGCCGACTTTACGGTTAAAAAAGGAAAAATTATTTTTGGTCTTTTGGCGATCAAGGGAGTTGGGCGCCAGGCCGCCGCGGAAATCGCCCGGGCCCGGCATGAGGGTGGGAATTTTCGGGACCTCTTTGACCTTTGCGAAAGGATAGACGGGCGGTTGGTCCCCAAGTCGGCTTTGGAAAAACTGATTTGCGCCGGGGCCATGGATTGTTTTCCCGGACACCGGGCCCAGTTTTTGGGAGCTTTGCCCCGGGCCGTGCAGGCCGCCCATTTGCGTAACAAGGACCAGAAAACCGGGCAAAAGGGCCTTTTTGACACCGATGAAGCGGAATCAAAGGTCGAGGCTGAACCACTACCTATGGTTGAGCCATGGACCGACACGGAAAAGCTCAAGCGTGAGAAGGAAGTGCTCGATTTTTACATCACGAGCAATCCTCTTTCCCACTACGAAAAGGATCTCAAAAATTTCACAAGCGCCACAATTGCAATGATGTTGCAAAGGCCCCCGCAGGAAACGGTCACCATTGGTGGCCTGGTTTCCATGCTTAAGGAGAGCAACACCAAAAAAGCCCGAAATGGAAACAGCCGGTTTCTTCGTTTCCGGCTGGAGGACCTGACAGGCGCGATGGATTGCGTGATTTGGCCGGACGATCTGGCCAGGGTCAAAAAAGATCC
>CAWUOD010000439.1:0-3492 GCA_963923115.1 uncultured Singulisphaera sp. | reverse complement strand
AAAAAAACCTTCGGCAGGAAGCCAAGATCCTTGAGTTCAAAGCCAAGATCAAAGCGCTCAAGGAGGAGAAAGCAAAGTTGAGGGAGCGTGCGGCTCAACTCGAAGCCCGGCTTCGCCTGGATTCCTTCAAAAGGTACAGCGTAACCACACAAGCAGAGGATTCGCCGGGAAATCGGCCTTGTATCCCTGTCGCACCCGGGAGGATGTGGGATCGATCTTTTCCATGATCGTCATCTGGAACCGGAAAACCGATGAACATCAGCCAAGCCTCACTTGAGAAGCCGTTTCACCACCCTCATAATGTCTTCCTCCACAGAAGGTCCCCATGAGGAGGGTTGGCCGTAGTAAACCATGGAACTGGCCCCCTCATATCCCCCCTCCTTGAGCACTCTCAGGGAAGGAATGTACGCCATGACATCATTCGCATAGGCCCCCACCCAAATGGTTGAGCCGGGGTTTTCCTTTTTGATCCGAAGCGAATAATCCACCACGACTTCACCACCCAACCAAAGCCACGAGGGACCATCCCCCAGCTTCCACGAACTGATGGGGTAAGGGTACTCCCCTTTGATTGTTTGCTCTGTTTCCAATCGTTTGAGAAGGAGCTCCGCTCGGGCAGCCTCATACTTGTCCTTTGACCCTTTCAAAACCAGCAGGGTTTCCCGATCCGGGACCCTGGCAAACGGGATGCCAACCTCGGCTGCGTTAACCTGCAACTCTCCCTGAATCCCCTTCATCGATTTTGCAAGCACGCCATCAACCGCATTCGCGAGTTTATTCCCATAATTCCGGGCCAATTCGATGGTTCTTCGGGGAAGGGGATTTTGATCGGCACCACAGCCCGCCCAAAACATCGCCACCACTCCCGGGTGCCTTTTTTGCAAGTTCTCCATAGCGAAACCCGGATAATCGCCGCACCACTGATAAAACGAGAGCACGGTTGCGTGGCATGCATAACCAAAAACAATCCCTTTAATCAACCCTTTTTTGTCGCGAATCGCCAACACGGGCACATCATGGTCCACCGGCCCCTGGAGCTTCCCCTCCTCACGGATTTTGGGCACATCCGCTTCCTTGTTGTTGCGCCTGTTTACGGCAAAGTCGCTGGATCCTGTTTCCTGATATAGCCCTGAGGGTTCAAGATTTGCGACTGCCTTATCAGCAACGGATTCAATCTTCTTTTCCAAAAGCACCGTATATTCCCCAATCCGTTCCGATTGCTCCTTGTCCAAAAAATACATCGACCGAAGCGTATTGCCCACCACGGGGCCACAGTGCGTGTGCGAACACGCCACGGTCACCGCCCCCGCATCCAAATTGTGTTTTTTCGCGATTCTTTCCCTCAGGGGCAGTGCCAAATCCCGGCCGACACCCACCAGGTCCAGCGTTATCAGGATAGCCCGCTTTCCTTTTGGGTCTTCAAGACAAAGTGCCTTGGCCCATAGGTCATGTACTTTTCCTTCGGCAGGTTTGGTTCGCGAGGCATACCCTGACATCCAAATCGGCTGGGGTGGGGTGATAACCTCCATCGCCAAACCGGCTCTCCAATCCGAACGGACCGATCCGCCAATGATTCCCCCAAGGAAAACCACCAATACACCCCGGATGAATCGAGTCATGGAGAAGCGTCCTCAGGAAAAGAGTTGAAGTGTCTTTTTGATGGTCATTGCGACTCCCCAAACCATGGGCAAACCGACCGCAAGCCAGACGGGAATCAGAAACAACCACGGGGTTTGTGCTTGTTCGGCAACATATGCTCCGGATTGGGGAGACGCCTTGGGCGAATTTGCAGGCTTTACGACAAGGGACTTCACCCCCAGATTGGCAATAAAACCCAAAAGCAGAATCGCCGCAAAAAACCAGATCGCTTTGTCATAGGCCCTTTCCGGAGCAACCAGGGATTTGACACGATGGAGTTCCCATTCGTGAATGAAATTGATCAGGGCAGGTCCGGCAATTCCGGCACAAGACCAAGCCGTCAACAACCTTCCATGAATGGCGCTCACATAGCGCGTTCCAAAAACATCCGAAAGATATGCAGGGATCGCGGCGAATCCGCCCCCATACATGCTGAGTGCAATTGCAAGGCAGAGGACAAATAGCGGCAAGGAATCATGGATGCCCGTAAAGGGAACGCAAAAATAGAGCACCGGTCCCAGGGAAAGGAAAATTCCGTAGGTGATCTTCCTTCCCAACCGGTCCGAGGCCGAGGACCAGAAAAACCGCCCCGCAAGGTTAAAAAGACTTAAAAGACCAACAAACCCCGCTGCCTCGGCTGCCAGAACCCGGCCCGGAAACATTTCCTGGATCATGGGTGAAGCGACATCCAGAATGCCGATACCCGCCGTCACATTCAGAAAAAGGATAATCCATAGGCGATAAAAAACCGGGTTTTGCATGGCTTCGGCGGGATCGAGATAGGTCCTCCCAATGTAATTTTCGCCTTCATGAATCGCGTCCTGCCTGGCGATCAACGCCTCGGTTCCGGCAGGCAATCGAAATCCCAGGGCCCCACAAGTCATGACAACAAAATACAGCCCGCCCAAAACAAGGAAGGTTTCCAGGACACCCGTGGAGTTATCACCGGAGAAAAAGCGCATAAGGGCTTCCGACATGGGAGAGGCGATCATGGCCCCGCCGCCAAATCCCATAATGGCCAATCCGGTGGCCAAGCCCCTCCTGTCGGGAAACCATTTGATCAAAGTGGATACCGGGGTGATGTACCCGATTCCCAACCCACACCCCCCCACGACCCCATAGCCGAAATAGAGGAGCCAAATACTGTGTATTTTGATGGCAAGGGCGCTTATCAGAAACCCACTCGACCAGCAAATGGCCGAAACCAGCCCGCTGACCCTTGGGCCAACCTTTTCCACCCACCGACCCAGGACCGCCGCCGAAAGGCCCAAAACAACAATCGCGAGGGTAAACGCCCAAAAAATCTGCGTGCGACTCCAATCCCCTTCGATCGACTCGGTGATCCCGAGAATTTTAGTCATGGGAAGACGAAACACACTAAAGGCATAAGCCTGCCCAATACACAGGTGTATCGCCAATGCCGCCGGGGGAATCAGCCAGCGACTATAACCGGGTGGCGCCTCGATTTTTTTTTTGGAAAAAGCGGAAAAATCCATGGAAGACGACTCTTATGGGAAGGAATGAGGCAATTGGAATTCTAGGAAAATCGACAATAAGATCCGCAACCGATTCCGTCGCTTTTCAGCCTTTCGGATTCGATGGGATCAGGGCATTCCAAACAAAAAAGCGCCTCATTCACATGGGAGCAAACTTCACGCCTCCGGATACAATAAGTAATTACCCGCAGGAAACCTTTCATGCCTGGATCCCTGATTTTTTCAACTATTCAATCGGTCGCCAATTCCTTTCGGCTGGCATTGGCGCCACTGGGAATTGCCTTTTTGCTTTTTCCTTTTGTCGATCGGAACCCTTTGTTTGCGGAAAGCTCAAGCTGTCTCTTATACACATCTGACG
>CAWUOD010000438.1:0-3502 GCA_963923115.1 uncultured Singulisphaera sp. | reverse complement strand
TTTGGGTGTTTCCATGATCTGTTTTCGGGGGTGGGGGTGTCGGGTTTTCCGGAAATCTTGCAGGCTTTTGGATTGGGGATTCCTGGTTAATTTGGTTTAGCCGCCCGGGAGGGCCTCGTAGGCGTTGATGATCCGTTGGACGAGGGGGTGCCGGACAATGTCGGATTTTTCGAGGTGTACGATGCCAACCTTTTCGATGTTCTGAAGGCGTTGCACCGCATCGGCCAAGCCACACCGGATTCCCGGAGGCAGATCGATTTGGGTAAGATCGCCTGTGACGATGATTTTGCTGCCATTTCCCATGCGGGTCAAAAACATTTTCATCTGCTGGACAGTTGTGTTTTGGCCCTCGTCAAGGATGATCGCGGCCTGGTTGAGAGTGCGCCCGCGCATATACGCGAGTGGGGCGATTTCGATGATGTCGTTCTCGGAATATTTTTTGACCAGTTCGGGATCCATCATGTCGTTGAGGGCGTCGAAGAGCGGCCTCAGGTAGGGATTTACCTTGGCGGCGATATCCCCAGGAAGGAAGCCAAGCTTCTCACCAGCTTCGACCGCCGGGCGAACCAGAACGATTTTCTTGACCATCCCCTGGCGCAGGAGACTCACAGCCATTCCAACCGCCAGCCAGGTTTTGCCTGTTCCAGCGGGGCCGACGCAAAGGACGACATCGTTTTCGCGCATGACCTGGACATAGCGACCCTGGCCTTCCGTTCGCGCGCGAACCCATTTGGAGGGGCCGGCGCCTCCTTCGGCTTTTTCGGTTTGTATTGGTGCGACACGGCCTTCGATTCCCCCCACCACGGTCTCGAGGGCTGCTCGCACATCCTCGGATTGCAAGGTGCCATGTTGGCGCAAGGTTTGGCGAATCAGGGCGAAAACCCTTTCCCCCTGGGTGATCTGCTCATCTGTTCCCTTGAGGATGATGTGGTCGCCACGACCAGTCACCTGAAGTCCGAGCGCGGTCCTTATCTCGCGAAGGAACTGATCCCGCATTCCGAAAATGAGAAACGCCTCTTCCCGGCTGTCGAGGTTTATGGTGCTTTCCCGTTGGGCGATTTCCTTCACTTGGCAAAACCTCAAAGGGGTTTGGAAATGGAATGCAACAAATTTTTGGCCGGCAAAACCCTTCCTGGATTCCCGTCAATTTTTTTCGATCCATTTTCTGATCGGCGAATCCTGGCGGAGTTGAAATCCATTGGGCTAGCCCGGGGGCACGACCAGAAACCATCCCAAGGCGACTGTCGCTCCCAGGAGAATCGAGTCGATCACATCCAGTATACCGCCGAAGCCCGGGATGAGTGCCGAGGCATCCTTGGCATGGAGGTCGCGTTTCAGGAGCGACTCGGCCAGGTCGCCCAAAATTCCGCCAATGCTGACAAGGATTCCGAAAATCATGGCGTGTCCCACGGATGGGAACAGGTGGGCTGTGGATCCGGCATAAATCTGGAACAGGGCGCAAAATCCCGATCCCGCAAGCACCCCGCCGGTAAAGCCTTCGAGGGTTTTTTTGGGGCTCAATACCGGGGTGATTCGGGTGCGGCCGAAAAAGCGTCCGGTGAAATAAGCCCCAATATCGCAGACTTTTGGGACAAGGGCCGCCAACAACAGGGCTGCCAAGCCGGAACTTGGGGATTTGGGAAAGAGGTCAGGGATTTGAAGGGCCAAAGAGCAGGGGAGACCAATGTAAAGCACGGACATTTGCAAAAACGCAATGCGGGGAAGGGCGTTGGTCCGCTCGCGGTAAAATGCCATTTCCCCCAAAAAACCGCTCCAAAGGGCAAGGGCCAAAGAGCAGGAGAGCGCGATCCATGAACCGCCTGGTGAGCTGAAAGGGACCAGTTGGATTCCCAGCGGAGCAAGAATCACCACGCCAAGGCACCAGAAAATCATGAAAGGGTGGGAGCGCTCTTGTGCGGGCAATAGCGAACGGATTTCCAAAGCGCCGAGGAGGCAAAGCACAAAAAAAACGACATGAAGAATCGGAAAAGGCGGGCCAATTTGGGTGTCCAGCGCCACAAGCCCGGCAAAACCCGTGAGCATTAACAGGCCCAGGATGATGCGGGTTGTCATGAGGGGTATTGGCCTTGGTGGGCGGTGTTCTGTGGACTGATTGGGTTTTGGGGCGGACAGGCGCCCGGGTCGATGGTTTTGGTTGTGGGAAGGCCGCCGAAGCGCCGTTCGCGGGAGGCATAATCGGCGAAAGACTGGTGGAGTGTGGCCCGGTCAAAATCGGGCCAGCACTTTTGCGTGACCCAGATTTCCGCATAGGAGATCTGCCAAAGGAGATAATTGCTCACCCGCATCTCGCCCGCGGTGCGGATAAGCAAATCGGGATCGGGCATTCCGGAGGTGTAAAGCGCGCCGCTGATTGTCGATTCGTTGATCTGATCGGGTGAGAGTTCGCCTTTTTGAACCTGGCGGGCGAGTGTTTTAAACGCGTCTATCAGCTCGCCCCGGCTGCCATAATTGACCGCCAGGCAGAGCATCATGCCTGTGTTATCGCGGCTAAGGTCTGCCGTCTTGTCCACCTCCGCCAACACATCCGCTGGAAGGCCCTCCCGACGGCCAATCATCGAGAAACGGAGGTTTTGTTCCATGATTCTGGGGCGTTCCGCCAAAAGATAATGGCGGAAGAGGGTCATGAGGAAATCGAGTTCCTCGGGGGGACGCTTCCAGTTTTCGCTGCTCAGGCAATAGAGGGTCAGTTGGTGGATACCCAGGCGGGCGCACTCTTCGACTGTCTCCCGGACGGCGTCGGTGCCTTTTGCGTGGCCCTCGACCCGGGGCAATCCCCGCCGTCTGGCCCATCGGCCGTTGCCATCCATGATGATTGCGACATGTTCGGGCATCCGTGAAGGATCAAGGGGGGGGATGGTCAAGCCCTGCTCCCTTTGCGCTTCAGACGGTGCATGGGGGGGCTCCAAGGGGATGGCCTCAGCCGTGGACAGGTTGGTGCCGCCCGAGGGGATCATGCCAACTCACCACCATTCATCCAGATGGTTTGCGCGCGATCGGGGCCAACCGAGGCGACCGCGACGGGGCGCCCCACAAGTTCGCCAACGCGCCGGATATAGTTTAGCGCGGCCTGGGGAAGATCCGCAGGCGCGCGGGCGCCTGTGATGTCTTCCTTCCAGCCGGGAAGGGTTTCGTAAATGGGTTTGCAACGGGCCAGAATGGCCGCGTCGGATGGGAAACCGTGGTAGGGTTTCCCATCGATCTCATAGCCCACGGCAATCTTCAGCTCAGGATGTCCGCTAAGAACATCCAAAAGCATAAGGCAAAGAACATCGGCATCGTTTAGCCTGGCGGTATGCTTGAGGGCTACCGCATCCAGCCAACCGACCCGTCTGGGGCGTCCCGTCACGGTACCGAATTCGCGGCCAACCTGGCGGATTTTTTCCCCTATTCCCTCCGGGCCGTCAAGAAGCTCGGTTGGCATGGGGCCACCACCCACGCGAGTGGTATAGGCCTTTACGATTCCATAGGTGGTGTCAAGTTT
>CAWUOD010000437.1:0-3509 GCA_963923115.1 uncultured Singulisphaera sp. | reverse complement strand
ACACAAGGAGTATCGTCGGCAGCGTCAGATGTGTATAAGAGACAGCTTCAGATCACACGAAGGGACATCTTCTGTTTTACAAAGGAGATTTGTCTTGTTGATCCGTTTTGATTGTCTGGAATTTTGTCAAATGAACAAAATCCGGTGAATCTCCAGCGCATTCCCGCCCCAAAACGGAAAAAAGGGTGGATTTTTGCTCACCGCAAATTCATCAAATGCTTTGGACATGGGGGCAAAGGGTTTACTAAGATTAAATAACTGACTGGTCAGTTACGAACCTGCCAGGTTTGTTGTTGGCCAATCCCCTCCTTCCCGGGTAACCCCTTTCCTAAGGGAACCGATCATGTCGTTGAACAGATTCCATCCCGCCCGTCTTTCCTTTTTCCGGCGCATGGCGCCCGGGTTATTGGTCGGTGGTATTTGCTTTTTGGTATCTTCGGAGATGGTTGGTTGTCAAACCAAGGCCCCTGAGCTTGCCCCGGCCAAGCCACCCGAGGTTGTGATCCGGAAACCCTATCAGCAAGACATCCAGGAATTTGAGGATTTCACCGGCCGGACCGAAGCTTATCGCATGGCCGAAATTCGGGCGCGGGTAACAGGCTATTTGGAAAAAGTCCACTTTAAGGATGGCGCAAATATAGAGGAAGGCGCCGTTATCGCGGAGATTGATCCACGGATCTATAAAGCAACTGTGGAGAAAGCCACCGCCATCATGCTCCAGGCGGATGCGCACCTCAAGAGATTGACTTCGGAATATCGAAGGGCCGAAAGACTCACCGCGCTCAAAACCATCACCCAGGAGGAATTCGACAAGGTTGCCGGGGATCGGAGTGAGGCGGCCGCCATGGTTGAGGCCGCCCGGGCCGAGTTGGCCCTTGCCAATTTGAATCTTAATTTTTGTCGGGTGACTGCACCCCAAAGTGGGAGGATAGGCAGACGCCTGGTGGACCCGGGAAACCTGATCAAGGCGGATGACACGCCCCTTGCGACCATTGTTTCCCTGGATCCCATTTATGCAGCCTTTGACATTGATGAACGAACCTTGCTTAGGTTAAGGCGCCTTGTGAGTGAGGGAAAAATCCAGTCCGCCCGGGAAATGGATGTCCATGTGAAGATTGGGCTGGCTGATGAGGAAGGGTTTTCCATGGATGGGTTGATTGATTTTGTCGACAACACCCTTAATCCAGGAACAGGATCTCTCCGAGTTCGCGCCCTTGTGCGAAATCCGAACAAGATCCTTTCGCCTGGGCTTTTCGTTCGTATCCGTTTGCCCGTGGGCCCCACCCACAAAGGCTGGATGGTGCCCGAGGAAGCCATGGGAACCGACCAGGGGAACAAACTGGTTTACATTCTCAACGAAAAGGATGAGGTTGTTTCGCGCCGGGTAAAACAGGGAGTTCTCCAAAATGGAAATCGGGAGATAACGGATGGACTGGGGCCGGAGGACCGTGTGATTGTTTCTGGTCTCCAACGGGTTCGGCCTGGTGTCAAAGTTTCCCCAAAATGGGCGGAGGATAAAGGGGGCAAATCGTCCGTTCCGGATAAAGGCGATGCGAAATCACTCAATAAGGCCGCGACGGTGAAACCCGAAATATCGGCAAAGACCTCATCAGATAAATCAAAGGAAGGTTCACCAGGGAAAACGCCTTCGGCTGAAAAACCGAAAGCGGAAGCGGATGTGAATAAAAACACAAAAGAAACGCCAAATAAACCATTGACCAATGAAAGAAACGGCAAGCAAAAGTAATTGATGGCTGAGTGGGCGGGGTTTGGTAACAGCCCGGCAGGGAAAATCTCAAGGTAAGTGATTTCATGTTGGCCCGGTTTTTTATCGACCGACCCATTTTTGCAATGGTGATCTCCATTTTGATCACCCTTGCTGGAGGGATCTCCGTATTTACCCTCCCTGTCGCCCAATATCCCCTAATCACTCCACCCACAGTTCAGGTTGATTGCAATTATCCAGGCGCCAGCGCGCAGGTCGTCGCCGAATCCGTAGCGGCCCCCATTGAACAATATGTAAACGGAGTCGAAGACATGCTCTACATGTCTTCGCAGTGCACCAGCGATGGTTCCTATACGCTGACCATCACTTTCAAACTTGGTAAAAATCTGAATTTGGCACAGATCCTTGTGCAAAATCGTGTCAATCTCGCGTTGCCTTCCCTGCCCGATGTTGTGAAACAAACAGGGGTAACCACGAGAAAACGCTCACCCGATATCCTCCTGACGGTGAGTGTCAATTCCCCTTCAGGGAAATTTGACCAGCTATACCTGAGCAATTATTCGGTTCTTCGGCTTAAGGATGAGCTTTCCCGGATTCCAGGAATTAGCGATGTGACGGTGTTTGGCCAGCGGGATTACAGCCTCCGGGTCTGGGTCGACCCTGAGAAACTCGCCGCGAGGGAACTGAACGCCTCCGATGTGGTCAACGCCCTCAGGGCGCAAAATATGCCCGTTGCGATGGGACAAATTGGGCAGCCACCCAATGCGGATATCCAGCCGATCCAGGTCACACTCAATTCCCTTGGACGGTTGGAGTCGATTGAAGATTTTGAAAATATCGCCCTCAAAAATTCCCGGGATGGTTCGATAGTTTACATTAAGGATGTTGCAAGAGTCGAATTGGGGGCCAAAAGGGAGGATGTCAACAATCGATTCAATTCCAATCCCACCATTGGATTGGCTGTTTTTATGTTGCCCGATTCCAACGCATTGGAAACCGCGGATATGGTTCGGGCGAAAATGGATGAGCTTCAACCGGAATTTCCCGAGGGCATGCGATATCAAATTGGATATGACACAACACCATTCATTCGTGAATCGATAAATGAGGTGTTCAAATCCCTTCGCGATTCGGTGATCCTTGTGGCGTTTGTTGTGCTTCTCTTTTTGCAAAATTGGCGATCCGCCCTGATTCCGCTTGTCGCGGTTCCCGTGGCTATTGTTGGCACATTCGCCGTGATGGCGGCTGTCGGCTTCACCCTTAACAATCTGACCCTGTTCGGGTTGGTTCTTGCGGTGGGCATTGTGGTGGATGACGCGATCGTTGTGGTCGAGGCCGTCGAACACCAGATCGAGCTTGGCCTGAAACCCAGGGATGCAACGATTCAAGCGATGAAGGAGGTCTCCGGTCCGGTGCTTGCCGTGGGCCTTGTCCTTACGGCGGTTTTTGTGCCCTGCGCCTTCATCTCAGGCATCATTGGACAATTTTTCAGACAATTTGCCCTGACAATCGCTATTTCCACCCTGATATCCACATTCAATTCCCTCACGCTGAGTCCAGCGCTCGCGGCGATTCTTCTGAAGCCCAAAGGCGCAAAACGAGATCCTCTGCAATGGTTAATTGACCTTTGTTTTGGTTGGTTTTTCCGGTTGTTCAATTGGGCCTTCCGGGTCTCCACCGCCGGTTATATCGGACTTGTGGGTTGGTTTCTTCGTCTCTCTGCGATTGTCCTTGTCGTTTATTGTGGACTCCTTGGACTGACCTATTGGAGTTATTTGCAACT
>CAWUOD010000436.1:0-3513 GCA_963923115.1 uncultured Singulisphaera sp. | reverse complement strand
CCGATGGCTTCAATGACCTGTTCCGTTTCAACTCTTTCACGACCTTCCAGGTCCGCAATTGTTCTCGCGACCCTGAGAATGCGGTCATGAGCTCTTGCCGACAATCCCAGATCGGTCATGGCTTTTTCCATAACCTTTTTGCCTATAAGGTCAAGCGTGACATGTTTGCGCAAAAGCCGACCATTCATTCGACTGTTGAGGAGGTCGCTCTGTTTTCCAAAACGATCAGCTTGGCGATGTCGGGCTGATTGCACATTTTTGCGCATTTGGGCACTTGAGGTGCCGTCTGCCTGGCTGGAAAGTTCCTGAAAAGGCACTGTCGCAACTTCGATGTGCAAATCAATCCTGTCCAGAAGCGGGCCTGAGATTTTGCCCATATATTTTTCGATTTGGAGGGGGGTGCATTTACACTCGTGCCTGGGGTCTCCGAGGTATCCACAGGGGCATGGGTTCATCGATGCCACCAGGACAAACCGGGCTGGAAAGGTTGTACTTTGAAGAGACCGGGAAATGGTCACCTTACCCTCCTCAAGGGGTTGTCGCAAAACCTCAAGGCTACGGCGATTGAATTCCGGCAACTCATCAAGGAAAAGAACCCCGTTATGGGCCAGACTAATTTCGCCCGGGGACGGGGGATTTCCTCCACCCACCATTCCCGCGTCGGATATCGTGTGGTGCGGAGACCGAAAGGGGCGGGTCGTTAGCAGGGATTGGGAAGTTTCCAGGCGGCCCATGGCGGAGTATATTTGAGTTGTCTGGAGGCTTTCATCCGGATGCAGGGCAGGGAGAATTGTTGCCAGCCTTTGGGCAAGCATGGTTTTCCCGGTTCCCGGCGGTCCGAGCATCAGCAGGTTGTGTCCGCCGGCCGCGGCAATTACCAGGGCTCTTTTAGCATATTCCTGACCTCTTACATCGGAAAAATCAAAAGGGTATTGGTCGAGCTTTTGGAAGAGATCTCCGGTTGGGCAAATTACAGGTTCCAGGGGCATCGAACCATTGAGGTGGTTCACGGCCTCGGCGAGGTTATGAACACCAATAACCTCCAGACCTTCGACAACCGCAGCCTCCGAAGCATTTGACCTTGGAAGGACAAGTCGGCGAATCCCCTTTTCCCTGGCTCGCATCGCCATTGAAAGCGCGCCTTTTACGGGTCGGACACTTCCGTCCAGGGCTAGCTCCCCAGAAAAGGCGTGATCTTCAAGCTGTTCCGGTCGGATTTGTTGTGTGGCCACAAGAAGGCCAAGGGCTATGGGAAGATCAAACGCCCCGGCGTCTTTTCTTAGGTCAGCGGGTGCCAGGTTGATGACCGTAAGACCCTGGGCAGGCCGATATCCAAGATTAAAAAGGGCCCGTTCAATTCGGTGAACACTTTCCCTTACCGCCGCCTCGGGTAATCCCACAAGGAGGGTTTTTGTTAGGCCGGGTGACACATCCACCTCGACCTCGACATCAACCGCATCTATACCCGAAAGCGCAAAAGTTCCAAGTTTGGCTAGCATCGGCGAACCGCCAATAGAAATGTTATCCTAAATAGAGGTTATTCCCCTAGCCCATATTTGCGAGTGAATCCCGGACCGAGTCGGTTTTTGACAGCCTTTTTAAAAAAGAGACCTTCTTTAATTTGGGCCGTCTTTCTCGGGAGGTAGAACTTTGTGCACGGTTTCCAAAAGGCGATCCATGGCGAAAGGTTTGCGAATGTAATCGACCACACCCAAATACTCGGCATAAGCCTTGTGGCGTGCCCCTTCATTAGCCGTGATCATGATAAATGGCGGCGCGTCGGTTCTTTCCTTGTAATGTTCAAGAACGGGATAGCCTCCCATTTTCGGCATCATCATATCAATGATCACGAGGTCTGGGCGTTCCCTATCGACAACATCCTTTGCCTGTCGACCATCCCTTGCCTGAAGTATCCGGTACCCCTCCCGGGTTAAAACAAGCTTAAGCCCATCGGCCAAATCAACATCGTCATCCACGATAAGGATGGTGCGGGGATTCGTCATGTCAAACTCCGTTTGGGCATTCAGGCGGGCAGGTACTCTCCGGTACCCATATTCTATCTTAAGGCCGCAAAGGGAATGTCCACCCCCCTAATTACCAAGGAAAATTGAAGTTCCCATGACTTGCTCGATCAGGATGGAATGGATTTTCCTTGCGTCCGGCAGCTCAGGAAACGCATCGATTGTCAAGTGGGGGCAAACATGCGTACTCCTGGATGCGGGAATTCCAATTCGCAAGTTGGAAAAGTCCCTTGAAAAGGCAAAAATCGATGCGGATCATATTCGTGCTATAGTTCTGACGCACACCCACAGCGATCATTGCAACCCTCTCGCGGTAAAATACTTTTTGGAAAAGGGGATCCCTGTCTATTTGGACGGGAGGCTGATTGCTCCTTTACAAAAAAAATGGAAAGGATCCGGGGGTTATCCACTTCGTCCCCTGGAGGCGGGACGGGTTCAGGAAATCCTTCCTGGTTGGATCCTGCACAGTCACCCTTTACCCCATGGTGAAATGCCAAATCTGGGCATTCTCCTTGAAATTGATCCAGGATTATTTGAGCCTTCCTTACGGTTGGCATATTTAACCGATTTGGGGACATGGAACGAAAAAATAGCGGACTTTGCCTCGGGTTGTGACCTGATTGGGCTGGAATTCAACCATGATGAGGTGATGCAGCAAACCAGCAATCGACCGACTTATCTAATTGCCCGAAACCTTGGAGATGGGGGGCACTTGTCAAACAATCAGGCCGCGAATTGTTTGAGGGAAATTCTCAGCCGATCGGCGACGAGAAAACCCAAGGCACTTATTCAGCTTCATTTAAGTCGCCAATGTAATAAACCGGATTTGGCTATGAAAGCAGCCCAGGGCGTAATAGATTCGATATCCGCCTGCCAACTTCGGGTAAAAACCTGCAAGCCCGGAGCGAACCAACTTAGAATTCCCTGGGAAGCTTATCGTGGAAGATTGGGCGGACAAACCAGGGATAAATCCCGAAAAGAAACAGGATCCAATCGAATGAAACCTCCCAAAAAGGGCGAATCAGTCCGGGTCAAAGGGGTTTTCGAAACGGAAGCTTCCCAGTTATTTCTTTTTCCCATGGAATGAGCAGAAAATGGCAAACCTACCAGATGCGGAACCCCTGTTGGCCAAACTTTATGCCCTTCGAAAAGATTTCCAGGACGATGATGAGACAGACGAATACCTCGCCCTGCATCATGCTTTCCTGTTTATTTCCTACAACATGGACGCTTTTAAAAAGTATGTGGCCGAAGAGAAGCGCAAAGCTGCCGAAAAAAAATAGTAATGTAGGTTTTAATTTCGTTGGCTGGGTAAAATCGACATGATCTCAATATTTAATTGAGAAATAATTTGATATGAAAAAAAAGATCGATGACTACCTAATTCATATGTGTGGTACAAATAAAAGCGAAGAGTGTAAGGACAAATCGTCCAAGCACCCTTCGCTTTAATACTATTCGTGGCTTGCCGGGAAGCTTTTAGTTTTGGGTT
>CAWUOD010000435.1:0-3515 GCA_963923115.1 uncultured Singulisphaera sp. | reverse complement strand
AGACAGTGATAACACCAATGATTTCTGCGAATTTACCAATGGAGTTTGGTTGCAGCCAGGGACCGAGGTATGTTTCTCAAACGGCACCTTCGAAAAAAGAATGGCAAGGTCCAAACCTATTGAGCACTCCTGGATTTCGTTCGAATTCCGAAAGGATTCTGGCTTTGGGTGGTTACAAATCCGTTTTGAAGGCTTGAAAGTCCCTAGGCAAAAGGAGGCCAAGGCTAAACCCAACCCTGCAAAAAGGGAAATCTAGTCCCGACTTTTGCAGGCTGTTTAGAATATTCCCCGGGAAAAACAGGGATGCCGCAGTCCGAACGGAGTAACTTGGGTTAAAAGTTCATCGGATGATTGGTAATCACCCAACCATTTTGTAATCCCCCATTGCTATTTTTAATGTAGATTGTTTACAAAATCAGTAAACGATGGAGCGATGTAAGCAATGTTTTCCCACCACGGGTCACCATCCGGGTTTTCATTCTCATGATCCCAAAAGTAGATCGAACCGCCCGATTTTGTACCAAGGTCAAGAAGGACTAGATTGCCAAATGGATCGGAGGCAATGGGAAGGAGTTTTGGAGGCAGGCGGTCTTGGTAGACTTCAATCCTGCGCAGAATAAAATAAGCCTGCTCCTCATGATTTAATGTAAAGAACCAATTTACTACTGAACCATCGCCATTAGGCCCTTCAAAGGCAGATGGTAAAGGTCTCCCCCCGTTAGATTCCGCCAAAAACCGGCGGTAATCCAAGGGAACAGTCGCACCGACCCTACCTTCCAAGTCCTCAATCTGTGGAGCCGTCGCCCCACTCGAACTTAGCTTATCCACGATTTGCATGGATCCTCCTTATTTGATGAGCGACATTTCACCACTATGCCAAAATGCCCCATGATTATCTTTCCGAACGAGTTGCATAAGACCTATATCTTCGTGGTGGTGCCAGATGAATCCTTTGGGCGTTCCATTCTTGGGTCTTCCGGGATTTAAGTGGCTGGAGGTGACAGGCTCAAACCGCCACAATGGAAATAAATCGCTGTCTTGAAGTTCTCAAAGTTTCGAAAGTCCCGAGCCGTGTACTTCCCTTTGCCACAAAGCTGTTGGATCCTTTTTAAGAAGAATACCTTAGCGCCCCTGGCCCATCGCCGTTTGGCCCATTTCGGCGAACATCTCCTCGTCGGAGTGCCCACGAAAGCTATGCCCCTGGGTGGGCCCGAAAACTATCTTCGCGTTGGCTGAAGGAGTCGCCGTCTTGAGGAAATCCTCCAGGCGATGAACGGCATTGTTCAGATAATATTCATCCAGTTCGCCTGAAAAGACCCGGATCTTGCCCGAGAGTTTGGGGGCAAGCGTTGTCCAGTTGGTTTCGAGGTGGTGGCGAATATCGTACTTGCGAAAATGCGCCGCGACGGTCGGGTTGATCTTGCCTGTCGCGCCATCCCAAAGAGGCACCGGGAAACCATCCGCCCCCCTGGGACCAAATGTCGCATTCCAGCTCGACCAGTCCTTCCCTCCCAGTTCCCAACGCCCGCCTCGCCCGAGGACCCGCTCGACCAGCACCTCATGACGCAGGGTGTATTGGATGTCCCCCTTGGTGGTGCGCATCGCCGGGCGTTCGAAGCCAAAGCGGTTGATGTAGGCGTTGGGCTCGCTGTAGATGTTGAGCACTTCAAAATCGCGGAAGTCGACCGGATCGGGACAGTGTGACCAGCACCCTCCGAAAAATTCGGGATGAAACACCTGAAGGGCCAAAGAGACCCAGCCGCCTGTGCTGTGCCCTTCGGTGAAGCGCCACGCGGCTTTGCCTCCACAACGAAATCGCCTTTCAACCTCGGGGATGAGCTCTGTCGTGAGCGCATCTCCCATCGGGCCATTGTTGGCCGAGTTGACATGGTACGGATCGCCCCAGGGGCCCGCGCCATCCAGATGGAGCATGACCATAGGCACCGCGTCCGGCTTGGCCATCGCCCGCTGAAATGGGGAGTTGGGATGTCCCAAACCCAAGGCGCCTGTAAACCGCGACCCGAATCCGCCAATCCGGACCACAAGCGGAAAGCGCGCCTGGGGCTCGGTGACAAATTGGGGCGGAAGAATCACAGCCGCGCGGTGGTACATATCGCGCCCAAAAAAGCGCGAGAGCAACTCCGAGCGAAGGATGACCCATTTGACCCGTTCCGTTTCCGGAGGAAGTGTATCCTGAATCACCTCGTTCAGAACAAGTTCCACGGGCTTGGGATGTTGCGGATCATGATCCCAGGCGACCGGCCTGGACCGGACATTTCCCGGAGCAAGAGGGAGGTTGATGTCCGGGTTTTTGTGAATCACCGCCTGGACCGAATATTGTCCAGCGGGAAGATCCGCCAACTTCCCCTGGGGAAAACGGAGCGTTCCCGGGGGGATCCTGATGGTCTCTCCCCGAGACAGGTTGCGGGCATCGACCCCCACCATGGCGGGCGTGTCCATTCCCGTACGCCCGGCATGTTCCAACGGTGCGGGATCGCCCACAGGGGCAAACACCACAATGACCCGCCCGGTCAAAGAGGAACCATGACCGGAGCGGATCACGACCTCCGGTTCGGCTCCCAGACAAAACGCAAGAAGTCCGACCGCTAAGGAGGTGTTCATCACTTGGTGGGTACCTTGAGGGTGGAAAGAAACTCGACGATATCCCGAAGTTCCGCTTTGGTGAGGTGCTTGGTCATATCGGCGGGCATGGCCGATGGGCCCCTTTGACGCTCCTCGATGTCGGATTTGGCGATCTTCACCGTCTCGCCATCGCTTGTGAGAAGCGTCACTTCTTTGGCATCCTCGGACTTGAGAATCCCCGCCCGGGTCTTGCCCGAAGAGAGGGTCAACACGATTGTCTCAAACCCCTGGGCAATGTGCCTGTTGGGAAACGCGATCGATTCGATCAGGTACTTCCGGTCCTTTTTCGCGCCGATGTCGTTGAGCGCCGGACCGACGATCCCGCCCGCATCACCCACCTGATGGCAACGCTGACAGGCAAGCTCCCCCTTGTAAAGGAACAGTTGGCGACCCTTTTCCGCGTCACCCCCTTCAAGGCACGACTCGAACCCTTCGAGAGCAAGGGCTTTGTTCTTTTCTCCAAGCGCGGCGAGGGCCTTGGCGACGGCGGGGCTTTTGACCGCTCCGGCCGCTTCCTGAAGTTCAAGATCCATGACCTTGGGGAGCTTGTCGTTGGCGGCGGCTTCCAAAAGCTCAAGCATCAGGGCTTCGACCTCTTTGGAACCCGACTTGGCAAGCGATGCGAGGGCCGCTTGTCTTTCAACAGGGCTCGCTTCCCGGGCAACCTTGATCAGATCCGCCAGGGCCTTGTTTCCTTCGACCTTGGCGATCGCTCTCCAGCCTGCGGCGCGGACCCGGGCATCGGTATCCGAGGTGAGCTTGCGCCCGAGGGTTCCGGCCTCCTTGTCCTTGAGGGAGACAAGACTTTCCAGCGCGACAATCCGCGTCCTGTCTCTTATACACATCTCCGAGCCCACGAGACCAGAGAGGAT
>CAWUOD010000434.1:0-3527 GCA_963923115.1 uncultured Singulisphaera sp. | reverse complement strand
AAGCTAAGAAAGAGGGTAAGAAAAAAAAGGGCAGGGCCCCCCCTCAAGGGAAATCCTGATGGCAGGGACAGAAAATCCAAAACCGGGAAGGACTTTTTATGGCCATACCTCCTTGGGTTGAAACGCTTCGGAAGGTTTGCGGCCAGAAGGTGGCGGGCCAGCAGGCCGTTGTCGACATGCTGATTTTGGCTCTGGCTTGTCGCGGACATGTCCTTTTGGAAGGTGTTCCGGGCCTGGCCAAAACGCGACTGGCATCCGCGTTTGCCAATGCTCTTGGGCTTGGCTTTCAGCGCATTTCCTTTACATCCGATATGTTGCCGGGCGACATTTTGGGTGGTCCGGTCTACCACCCTGGAACAGGCGAATTTCGAGTGCGGAAAGGCCCTATTTTCCATCAGGTTATTTTGGCGGATGAATTCAATCGGGCCCCTCCGCGCACGCACTCGGCACTCCTTGAGGCAATGCAGGAACGACAGGTAACCCTCGGAGACGATACTCTCCCTTTGGGTAATCCGTTTCTTGTGATTGCCACACAAAACCCGATCGAAACGGAGGGCGTATATCCATTGCCCGAGGCGGAGTTGGACCGTTTCCTTTTCCGCGTGGTTATGAAATATCCCAGTCGCGATGAGGAGGTGGAAATTCTGGGAGTCCATGCCTTTGTGGAAGTTTCCACGGAGAGGGAAGTTCCGCTGGACCCGGCCATTTGGGAGGGATTGCCCCGATTGGTGGATGGCATTCACGCCTCGGCGGCGATTCGAGGCTATATTGTGGATCTGATTCGTGCCACAAGATGCCCGGAAACAGTTCCGGGCCTAAAACATTATGAGGGGCTAATTCGTCTTGGAGCCTCACCGAGGGCGGGTGTAATGTTGCTTCAGGGGGCAAGGGCACATGCCCTGATTCGGGGTGGGGACCATGTGATTCCCTCTGATGTCCAAGCCATTTTGGGAGAGGTGCTTGGCCATCGGATACTTTTTGATTGGCGAGCCGGCGAAAGGGGCCTTTCCGTGTCGGGATTTTTGAACGAGCTGGCGGCCTCGGTTGGCGTTGTCGGTTAGCGTTGCCTGATGGCAAGGGTGTTTTTTGACAAAAAGTCGCGAAGTTCGCTGGCTGTGAAAACACCTGTTGTGGTGCCGATGGCCCTCACGCAACTGGCTCCGGCCGCGCTGCCCAGGATCAGACATTCGCGCTCGGATTTTCCACCGATCATGCCAAGAATATAGCCGGCGGCAAACGCGTCACCGCCTCCGGTTCCATCGACATATTCAATTTTGAAAGTGTCGGCTTCGAGATACCCCTCTTGTCCCAAAAGAATCGTTCCACGGTCACCCATGGTGATGAGAACGGTTTTGGCCCCCATTTCCCTGAACAACTTGGCCTGGTCCAGGGGTGCGTTCAGTCCGGTAATCAGTCCCGCCTCGTGGTCATTAGGCATAAAGACATCGGTGAAGGGGAGAACAGGTTTGAGTTTTTCGAGATAAGCTGCCGGCCCGGGGGTGACCACATCCAAAACGGTTTTTATTCCCTGGTTTTGGGCCTTGGCGAAAAGGTCGGCCGTTTCCATCGGGTCGAGGGCTCCCATGAGGAGATATCCGCCCAGGTAGAGGACTTTTTTGGTACGGGCAATGGGAATGTCCGAGGCGACAAATCGACTGTTGGCGCCAAATGTGTGGATGAAACGGCGATCTTCGCCTTTGACATTGACGATCAGGGTTTGACTGGTGTCTATACCCTGGGTGGCAATCAGATTGGTTCCCGCGACCCCGGCATCGCGGATCATCCGTTCGAGAACCCCGGCAAAGAGGTCGTCCCCAACCCGGCCGGAAACCATCGCGTCGGCCCCCAGCCGGGTCAGGTTCACGGCAACATTTGCGGCGCATCCACCCATGGTCAGGGCCAATCGGTCGGCAAGGATTAATTCGCCGGAAGCGGGCATGTGATCAATCGGTGTTGAAACATGGTCTGCGACCAAAATACCAGCGCAAACAACATCGTGGGAGGAGGATTGGCTCATGAAAGTTCCACCGGGGGTAACAGGAGTTTTTTTAGTTGTTCCAAGGGTAATCATCGGGAGGCATGTAGCCTTCCCTTAAGGATTGAAGAATCTGGAAATTCATTGCCGCATACATTGCCAGAAAAATTCCAAAGATCATGGAGCCTGTTTGAGTCAGGAAAAAAATGGCCAAAGCCCCAGCAATCACCATCGAAATCGCATGACCAGCGGTCCGGCCTTTTCTCTTGAGAAAAAGCTCCAGAAAATCGCAAGTGATTTGACCGCCATCAAGGGGATAGATGGGTAAAAGGTTCAGGATTGCCCAATACAGGTTGATTGTGATCAGGAAGGCAAAAAAAAGTCCGGCATAAGGGGGCAGTCTGGAAATCTGTTCGGTGGCAAACCGGTCCAGCAGCCAAAGAATCGAAAAAAGCGCTAGCTGAATTCCCGGCCCCGCTGCTGTGACGGCAATCCGCTTCCAGGCGGACCGAAAATTGCCCGCTCCAATCGCCACGCCACCAAATGCCCTAAGGACAATCGTTCCATCCGAACCAAAGGCTCTCCCCACCAGCACATGACCAAACTCGTGAAGAAGGATCGAGACAAAGCCCGCAAAGACCCAAATAAGAAGCGGAATCGCGCCCCCCATTTCAAAATAGGGCCATCCAATGAGGGCCAATGTGATCCAGAAAAACGGCTGAACTATGACCCTCGTGCCCAAAAGGCGGAAGGAAATATCCATTGGTGAGGGCTGATCCCACATGGGGCAAATTCTCTCTAAAAGTGCCGGGTTCGAGGTTCCCTTGGGAAATCCCAAGAAAAATCGGTGTACCCAAAGCCTAGGGTGGATGATAATAAACCTTGGCCAACCTCCCAAGGCATGGAAAAGTCCTCGGTGGGGATATTGCCATGGAGGCGAACCGAATGAACCGTCGTCTGGCAGTCTATCCTGGTACCTTTGACCCGATTCATTTGGGCCATTTGGACATCATAACCCGTGGGCTTAAGGCTTTTGATCGAATTTTGGTTGGCGTCGGAATTAACATAGACAAGAAACCGCTATTGAGTTTGGAGGAAAGGGTCTCGGTAATCCAGGAGGTTGTGCGGCAGGAAATTCCGGAACCCGAAAGAGTAGAGGTGAAACCGTTTCGAGGGTTGGCCGTTCGGTTTGTGCGGGAATCCGGGTCATCGGTGATGCTTCGGGGTCTGCGTACCACCTCTGATATGGAATATGAATTCACCATGTCGCTTGCCAATATGACTCTGGATCCGGATATCGAAACTGTTTTTTTGATGGCCAAAGATAGTTATTCCCATCTAAGTAGTTCTCTTCTTCGCCAGATTGCGTCCTTTGGTGGAGATATGGGCAAGTTTTTGCCCAAGGGGGCTGTTGATTTGGTTCGCCAGAGGTACAAGTCCGCGGAGGCCTAGTTCTTCCGGAAATATCAAAATTTTAATGAAAGACTTTTTTGCTTGGCGGGAAGATTTTTCTTACTCTAACGGATGTGCCCTTCACAAGTATTACAAATTC
>CAWUOD010000433.1:0-3532 GCA_963923115.1 uncultured Singulisphaera sp. | reverse complement strand
AGGTGGAACTGGGCTTTGGAATCAACTGCGGCCCGATGATTTCCGGCGTGGTGGGGACCAGTCAGCGCAGGGAATTTACCGTGATCGGTGATACGGTGAACATGGCCTCTCGCATCGAGGGCCTGAACAAGGAACTGGGCTCATCCCTGCTTATTTCCGAAAGTGTGTACCAGATTCTTCCCCAGAAAATAAAATCCAGCTTTCAAAAGGTTCCCGGCATGCATGTGAAGGGAAAAGAGGAAGCATTCGCCGTGTACCGAAGGTAAGGGAGTTTGCTTGAACCTAATGCCCCGCCTTGAGCGTGATGTGGCTTTTAGCATCTTAGGCCGGTACCTTTTCCATTTTCATCACCGTGCGGTGACTGAAAGGCTGGCGGAATCAAAATGGTTCAAAACCATGACTGCCAAAAAACTTGCTCGTTGTTTTTCTGACTTCAGCTTTGTGGGAATGGGTTTGCAGCCATGAGTTGGATTGCCATTCGCATGCTTTTTGGGGACCCCGTAAAGTTTCTGGGAATTCTTTTCGGAATCACTTTTTCCACATTGCTGATGAGCCAGCAGGTCGCGATTTTTGTGGGCATTCTTACAAGGACTGCAAGCCAGATTCTGGATGTTCGGGATGCGGATATTTGGGTGATGGACAGGTTCACAAGGTTCATCGATGAGGCTCCCGGTCTGCCGGAGCAGGATCTGTATCGGGTTCGATCCATACAGGGAGTTGGTAGTGCGGTAAAACTTTCCTACGGGCAGGTGCCTGCCAGGCTGGATCATGGTGGGTTCCGAACAGTCTTATTGTTGGGCCTCGATGATCCAACCCTTACAGGCGCGCCAACCCGATTCTTTATGGGAGATGTGGAATCCCTTCGTTTGCCGGATGCGGTGGTATTGGACAAAGCTGGTTACACCTACCTTTTTCCCAACGAGGATTTTCAATTATGGCGTGAATTTGAAATCAACGAAAGAAGAGCGGTCCTGGTTGGAATCGCCGAAACTTCACCCCCATTCACCACCTTGCCTGTGGCTTTTACCAGATATAGCCTGGCTGAAAAATACAATCCCGGGGGGCGTAATAAAATGACATACATTCTTGCCAGACCCGCCCAGGGGGTAAGTGTGTTGGAAGCATGCAAAAACATAGAAGATGAAACCTCGCGTTCCTCAAGACCATTGATCGCCTTGGCCCGGAAAGACTTTGCCTGGAAAACCGTGCAGTACTTTCTTAAATCAACAGGCATTCCGGTGAATTTTGGAATCACCATCGCGCTTGGATTTCTGGTGGGTGTGGCAATTGCCGGACAAACCTTCTATTTGTTCACCCTGGAAAACATAAGGCAGTTTGGCGCGCTTAAAGCCATGGGTGTAGACAACCTTCGTTTGGTTGGAATGATCATGTTGCAGGCATTCGTGGTGGGTTTTAGTGGTTACGGCATAGGAATTGGACTTACAGCGTTGTTTTTTGAATCGACCTCGGGTGTGGTGGCCCTCTCGGGGTTGGGATTGTTTCCGGAATTACTGGTTCTTGTGGGTGTGGCCGAGGCTGTAATTGTGACTCTTTCCAGCCTTCTAAGTATTCGAAAGGTGCTAATCCTGGAACCTGCGATGGTATTTCGATAAAAGGAAAAAAAATGTACGCGGCGAAGTCCGAATCCCTTGTGAAGGATTTTCAATCTGGCAACGGCGTCCAAAGGGTGCTTTTTGGCATAGATCTGGTTATTCCTTTCGGGAAAATTACCCTTCTTGCAGGCCCAAGCGGTTGTGGCAAAACAACTATTTTATCCATACTTGCCGGGCTTTTGGATCCAACATCCGGAAATGCCGAGGTTTTGGGTAAAGACATCGGAAGGATGGGGGGCAAGCAGAAAGTTGCATTCAGGGGTAAAAATATCGGCTTTGTTTTTCAGCAGTATAACCTGTTGCCTGCTTTGACGGCTTGTGAAAATGTCGCAGTTCCCCTTGTGATACTTGGGCAGGCGCGATCCAAGGCAATCGAGCTGGCCAGACAAACACTGGTAAAGGTTGGCTTGGAGGACAAAATGGATTCCATTCCCAAGAACCTTTCCGGAGGCCAGCAGCAACGGGTTGCAATCGCAAGGGCCCTGGTGCATCAGCCGAGGCTTCTTCTTTGTGATGAGCCAACGGCGGCGCTTGATGCCGCAAGTGGGCATACTGTGATGGAATTATTGAGGGAGGTGGCCCTGGTTCCCGAGCGGGCAGTGGTGATAGTCACCCATGATAACCGGGTATATTCGTTCGGGGATCGAATGATTCGTATTGCCGATGGGCGCGTTGAGCAAACGCTGGAAGATCCCTCCAGTTTTACCGCCAAAGTTTTTTAAGGACTGGAACATGATTCGATGGGTTCCCTTGTTGCTTGGTGCGATCCTTTTTGCTTTTGCCATTTGGCACATTGCCAAGCGCGGCAATGATGGAGATGCCAGGCTGGATTCTCCGGTGCCAGCTTTGCAGATACCCATGGAAAAGGAATTAGCCGCGGTGGGATTAATCGAGCCAATGACGGAAAAAATCGGAATTGGTTCCCCGGTTTCAGGCATCGTCAAGGAAGTGGATGTTCATGTTGGCCAGAAGGTCAAGTCTGGTGACCGGTTGTTCAAGATCAGGGCCGAACAACTGGAATCTGAACTTGTGGTGAAAAATGCGATCCTCGAAGGTGCACTTGGCAATTTGCAAAAGCTGAAAGCCATGCCTCGCCCAGAAGAGTTGCCCCCACTTCAGGCAAAACTTAACGAAGCCATGGCTTTGAACAATGACCAAAAAGATCAGTTGGAACGCAATGTTTTATTGATGGGGAAAGGGGCTGTGGGCACGGAAGAAAGGCGGAAAAAAGAATATGCCTTCATGGCGACAGAATCCAGGGTAAAGCAGGCCGAGGCAGAACTTGCCCTTTTGAAGGCAGGTGCCTGGTTGCCTGATATCAAAATTGCCGATGCCAAACTTCATGAGGCATCCGCGCAGGTTAAATACATCCTTACAGAACTTGAAAGACATTCGATCAAGGCACCCAAGGTATTGGTGGATTCCTCACCAAGCGAAGGCGAGGAATTGACGGTGCTTCAGGTAAATATTCGCCCGGGCGAATTTGTTTCCTTGGCGCCTGGATCCGAGCCTTTGATGGTTTTGGGAGGCATGAGGCATTTGCACGTCAGGATTGATATCGATGAGTACAACATTTCCAGGTTTCAGCCTGGGATGCCTGGAAAAGCGTATTCAAGGGGTAAGTCTCGGGAAATGATGGAGCTGGAATTCGAAAGAATGGAGCCACTTTTGGTACAAAAAAAATTCCTGACGGGTTCACAAATCGAGAAGGTGGACACCCGGGTGCTTCAAGCCATTTATAAGATCAAAAATTCTCCCAAAATGTTATTGGTAGGACAGCAGGTTGATGTATTCCTGGGTGGCCAGTAATAACAAAAGCCGGGGGCATGGTAACCCCCGGCTTTTCAATGGGAAACCGCCTGCTTAGGAAAGCTTCACGGTTACGGTCTTCAATTCGCTGTAGTGATCCAGGGAAGCTT
>CAWUOD010000432.1:0-3533 GCA_963923115.1 uncultured Singulisphaera sp. | reverse complement strand
GCAAAATACTATTTGGATTTCGTAAAAGAATTTGCCGATCAAACACCCTTGGGAACGGCCCAATGCCCGGGCTCGTAGGAGCGACGGATCAGGGCCTCGGCTTCAGGATCCCGGGTGAACCGTTCGGCTTTGGCGTCAAATTCGAGGGTTCTGCCCAACCCGACAGCGATGTTCCCGAGGTGGGCCAGCGATGCGGAAAGGTGTCCCGCTTCGGCGGGAGCATTGGGTTTGGCTTTACCGCGGATGGAATCGAAGAAATTGTCGTGGTGGGGTTTCAAATCCGCCTTTCCGGATCGTTCCTCAATCTTTTTGTTTCGTTCGCCAAAGAGCGTCCACCCGGAACCTTTCCCAAGGATCAGCATCCCCTTGGTCCCGTACCAGGCATTCCCATTTTCATGCCCCTCCTGGACATATGGGGACCAATCCCTTTGTTCGTATACAAGCATTTTTCGCTTGAGGGGCTCGCCCCCGGGATTCCATTCGTAACTGCAATACATCTGGTCGGCGAACTGCTGGTCATCGTCAAAAAAGAATTTTCCACCCGCTCCCTGAATCCGGTCGGGATGGTCTGTCACGCCAAGTCCCCACAAGGCGATGTCCAGTTCATGAACCCCATCGTTGCCGATGTCGCCACACCCGTAGGGTTTCCACCAGCGCCAAATCCCGGGGAGCATATTGGGACGAAACGGCCCCCTTGCCGCGGGCCCTTGCCACATGTCAAAGTCGAGATTTGGGGGAACGGGTCCCGGTTTGGTTTTGCCGATTGATCCGCGTTTTTGACTGTTCCAGGCCTTGGCGCAAAGGACCTCCCCAATGGCGCCACTTTTGAGGCGCTCAATCGCCTCCCGGATATGGGGGGCGCTTCGCGATTGGGTACCCACCTGGAGGACCTTGCCAGAGCGTTTGGCCGCCTCGACCAGAAGCCTTCCCTCGCTGATGTTGTGGGCGCACGGCTTTTCGACATAGGTGTGTTTGCCCGCGTCCAAAGCCATGATGGCTGCCGGGGCATGCCAATGGTCGGGTGTGGCGATCAAAACGGCATCGACTGCTGGATCATCAAGGACCTTGCGCAGGTCTGATGTGGTTTGTGGGGCGGGACCGGCAGCATCGACCAGTTTGGCGGCCTGGCTGAGTCGACTTTTATCCACCTCGCAAACCCAGGAAATGATCACATCCTTGCGGTTTAGGAGGGTCTTTAAATGGTTGGATCCCATTCCACCCGGACCAATCAGCCCCAGACGAATAGGCTCCTTATCAATGATTATTTCAGAAGCAGCTTGACCCAAATCCGAGGCGGCGGCAACCGCTACGGAACGGGCGACAAAATCCCTGCGCGTAGTCGACATCAAACACTCCCTCAACAATTCCCTGGAGAAACAGGATTGCGGAAAATGCCGTGACTGGCGTTATGCAGGGGACCGGAGGCTTCGACCCGGGAAGGCTGAAGGTCAAATTTCCGGAGCGGCGTGAAACGCCTTGCGCAGATCGGCG
Source organism: uncultured Singulisphaera sp. (assembly GCA_963923115.1). Lineage (GTDB taxonomy): Bacteria > Planctomycetota > Planctomycetia > Gemmatales > Gemmataceae > SYLG01. Next base: position 2,042 of record CAWUOD010000432.1, on the reverse strand, counting down.
ATCGGCGACCAAACGATCCACGAGCCGTCATGCCCGGCGATACGAAGCCTGGTTTCGCGGACTGTTGTGCCAACTTCGTGGCAATCGACCCCGGCCATGGTGGCAAGGAAATCGTCCACGCGGGAAGGCTCCACCTCGACCAGGAAGCGGCTTGGAGATTCGCCAAACAGGGTGGCCGTATCATCCAAACCTGCACAGGCTTTGGCGAGTCCGGAAATATCCATGCCAATATTGCCCGCTATGGCCATTTCAGCCAAGGCAACCGCGACACCACCATCGGACACATCGTGACAACTCTTTACAAAGCCATCACGAATGGCCTGGTGGAGGGAATGGAAGGTGGAAAGCGCGGCCTGGTCATCGACATGGGGAACCGACCCTGTGTCCAGTGCGTCCAGGCCATGCAAGTGCTGCCAATGGCTGCCCGCCAGGGCATCGTGGGATTTGCCCACGAGGAAAATCCGGTTTCCCGCCGCCTTGAGGTCCATGGTGACGACTTGCGTCTTCGAGGGCATGATCCCCATCGCGCTGATGAGTAGCGTCGGAGGGATGACCACCCGGGTGCCATCATGGTTGTATTCGTTGCGCAGGCTATCCTTGCCGGAGATAAAGGGCATCATCCACGAGATGGAAAGATCGTGGCAACCTTGCGCGGAACGAACCAGCGCGCCAAGCTCCTCTGCCCGGTCGGTGTTGCCCCAGCAGAAGTTGTCCAGAACCGCGATGCGGGCCGGATCGGCGCCAACGGCGACAAGGTTTCTGACGGCTTCATCCATTGCCGCCTTGGCCATGGCATAGGGGTCGATACGCCCCAGACGAAATTGGATACCACAGGCGACGGCAAACGCCTTGTCCGACCCGAGGATCGGAGCGACCACTGCCGCATCGGAAGGACCATCATGCAAGGGGCCGCACAAAGGCTTCACGACGCTCCCCGCCTGGACTTCGTGGTCGTATTGGCGGATGATGGCTTCCTTGGTGGCGATTTCCGGCGTCGCCAGAAGCGCCAGAAGGGTTTTGGAAAACTCCTCGCCTTGGGGCCGGGCTGGACCGCCCTTGGCCACTGGAGCGTGCCAGGTCGCCTGACGAACAATGGGCGGGCGCCCATCGTGGAGAAATTCCATCGGCAAACGACCAACTTCCTCGCCATGCCAGTTGAGAACCAGTTCGCCCGAGGAGTCAAAACGGCCAATGGCGGCAATCTCGACCTCTTCAGCTTCGGCAATGGCCTTGAACTTTTCCCAAGAGCAATCGGGAACCGCGAGAACCATACGCTCCTGCGATTCGCTGATCCAAACTTCGACAGGTCCAAGACCCTCGTACTTGAGTGGAGCGCGATCCAGGTCGATCACGGCACCCAGTTTTTCGCCCATTTCACCCACTGCGGAGCTGAAACCGCCCGCGCCACAGTCGGTCACGGCGTGATAAAGCCCCTGGTCACGAGCCCGAAGGAGGGCATCCATCGTCTTCTTTTCGGTGATGGCGTTGCCGATCTGAACGGCGCCACCATCGAGGCTTTCGGACTCGGCGGTAAGGCCTTCGCTGGAAAAGGTCGCGCCGTGAATTCCATCGCGGCCGGTCCGCCCCCCCAGGGTGACAACAAGGTCGCCTGGCATCGCGCCCTTTTCGACCATGTCCACGGGAAGAAGCCCGATGGTTCCGCAAAACACAAGCGGGTTCGCGACATAATCGGGATGAAAACAGACCGCGCCGTTGACCGTGGGGATCCCCATCCGGTTTCCATAATCGCGCACGCCCGCCACAACCCCGCGCATCACCAGACGAGGGTGAAGCACCCCGGCAGGCAAGTCAGCGGGCTTGGCATCGGGCATACCGAAGCAAAACACATCCGTGTTGCAAACCGGTTTCGCACCCAGGCCAGTACCCAGAATATCCCGAAGAACTCCGCCCAAACCCGTATTGGCCCCGCCATAGGGCTCAATCGCCGAGGGGCGGTTGTGGGTTTCCACCTTGAAACAGAGATGGAAATTATCGTCAAATTTGACCACCCCGGCATTGTCGGAGAAGACACTGACACACCA
>CAWUOD010000431.1:0-3540 GCA_963923115.1 uncultured Singulisphaera sp. | reverse complement strand
TCGTTGCGAGAAGCCTTCGCCTTGGTTTGAACCTTCTTGGTATCCGTGTCATTGAACGAATGTAACAACTGGAAACTCACCAATGGAAAACACCCCAAAAAAACGCTTTATCCGCCGCAGAATCCAGGGCTGGATGCTTAGGCATCAGCTGGCCTTTAACTTCTGGATTCACATGATTGGAATCCCTCTGTCGCTAATCAGCCTTCTTTTCTTCGTGGGCCGATTTTTCCACGACAACGGCGTTCCACAAATGTATTCCGCCATCGGTTTTGTCCTTGGGTATGTGCTCCAATGGATTGGCCACCTGGCCGAGGGGAACGACCTTGGTGAATGGGCGGCCATCAAGAAAATGATTGGCCTTCCCTATGTGGGGATCTCCCCCCGCTGGAACCCGGAAAATCCGGATCAGCTCTAGGACTTTCTGTTGGACGGTTCCTTCGGTGATGTGCTCCGGCATGATTTCCGGGGTTCCCACCTTGTTTGGAGCCAAATCTCCCGCATAATAACCGTTCTGGAGAGGTGACAGAGCGGCCGATTGTGACGGTCTCGAAAACCGTTGTACCAGCAATGGTACCGAGGGTTCAAATCCCTCCCTCTCCGCTTGTTTTTGCGCTGAAACCCCTGGATTTCCAGGGGTTTTGTCGTTTCTCCCGATGGATTTCCAACAAATCCCCCCTCGCCTGTTCCGTCGGTTTTCATTGGTCGAAATGCGCGCATACGGAGACCTGCTTTTTGGTTGGCACCATCCAAATCGGGAATCCGAACTATTGTGCCCTAAGTTAACCGGGTGCGTTTCCTGACCTTGCTTCCGCGAATTTCGGCAACAACGCCATATTGGAAAAACCCAGTAAATTGATTCCCTATTTTGTTCAATGTCAGATATGGGAATTTTCATTAAAGAAGGATTATTATGTCTAGGAAAAATCAACTCTTTTTTGCGAGTCTACTCGGTTTGATTTTCCCGGCATGGTTCGCAATACCCGAAACAAGTACCTGGTTCTCGTTGGCCGCAGAGCCCCAACCGATCCTTGAAGTCAGCTCGGACATCACGCTGGATCCAAACAAAACCTATGGAGCGATCGTGGTCAAAAAATCGGGCGTGACGATAGATGGCAAAGGGGCCTGGCTCATTGGCACTACCAAAGGCCCCCCAAAAGGGTTCAAGGGAACCGCGATATCAGGCGATGGCGTTTCCAGGGTCACTTTGAAAAATGTCAATGCAAAAGGATGGGAAACCGGACTGAGCGTTCGCAACGCAAGCGGTTGGACGATTGAGGGGTGCAATTTTTCGGACAACTTTCACGATCCGGACTTCGGCTGGGGAGAAAGTGGAAGGCGTGGCGGCATTGTCCTTGAACGAGTTACCAAATCCAGAATCAAAAAAAACAGGGCCAACCGTGTTTGGGATGCCTGCGTCCTTGTGGAATCCAATGAGAACTCCATCGAGGAAAATGATTTCTCCCACACTTCAAATACCTGTCTTAAACTTTGGACCGCATGTCGCAATACCATCAAGGGAAACAACCTGAGTTATGGTCTTCGTATTTCCCCGGGCGAAGTCCATGCCAGGGATTCAACCAGCGTGCTGATGGAAAGCGGGTCCAATGACAACCGTCTTTTGAACAACGATTGTACCCATGGCGGCGATGGTATTTTTGTTCGGGTTTTGAATGGGTGGTGCAGCACCGGGAACCATTTCGAGGGGAATGACTGTTCCCATGCCAACAACAATGGAATCGAGTGCTGGGCGCCTTTGAATGTATTTGTGAAAAACAAAGCCAACCATTGTAGTTATGGTTTCTGGATGGGCGGCTCGGACAAAACAAGACTGATTGAAAATGAGGCATCTTTTAACGGACTGGCAAGCGGCTTCCACAATTCCCCGCACCTTCCCCAAAATGGCCATGCGGGCATTGTCTTCATGTTTGGTCCCTCAAGCCACACCCTCGCACGCGGCAATGTTTGTGTGGGAAATAATGGGGCGGGTATCGCCCTTATTGGAGACCTTGAAAGCAAAGGAAAGAAATGGAAGGCCTATCACTGGGTCCTGGAAAAGAACCAATTGTCAAAAAACCGATGGGGCATCTATGCCAGGCACGCGGATTGGATTCATTCGAGAGGCAATATATACCAGGCCAATACCGGAAAAGACCTGCATTTGGATGGCGATGTCACACGGTTCACCGAGTCCGCTGATCCCATTCCGGCCAACTCCCTTCCACCCATTCCCAAACTGGATGGGCCAAATTCCGTCACGGCGGGCACCCCCGGAAAATGGGAGGCAAACCAAAGCAGGGACCCCGGAAATCTCCCCCTGGAATTTTCATGGGATGTCGGAGACGGAAAACTGCGCAAAGGTTCCTTGCTTGATCACAATTTTGATCAGGTGGGTTTTCACAGGGTGGGACTTAATGTTTCCAACGGCATTTTTACCGAGCCCCTTTGGCGGGATGTGTATGCTTTGCGCCAGGTCACCGAGCTCGGAACGGAGGAAACACCTGAAAACTGGTCCATCACGGACTTTAACGACCGGATTTTAAGCCAAAAACAGACCTCCAAAGCCTTGTTCCAAAACGATGCCCATGACCACCTTGTCGGAAAATCGGCCCTAAGGGTACTCATCGAGCCTTATGCCGGTTTTCGGGTGGCCCTGACCTATCCCAAAAACATGGATGCCAAATGGTCCCTGAAGGGCAAAACCAAACTCACTTTTTGGATCAAGGCAATCAATGCCGATGTCACCGGTTGGCAGGGTGGTCCATTCATCGTGATTCATGGTGAAGATGGCAAAGTGTGCCACATCGAACCCCAAAAGGGCCGAGATCTGATGCGCGAAATCGATCAAAATGAAGGAAGGGATGGATGGAGAAGATTTGAAATACCCCTTCAAGGGGATAACCGATGGCGCCGCGATGGCGATCTCCCTTCAAGCGCCCGCGCCATTTCCCTTGCATTCGATTCCTGGGGGGCCCCAACCCTCCGCTTCTGGATCGATGGATTGGCTTTGGAATAACCACCGCCGGAAAACTGATGGGAGCTCCCTCCGAAGAGGACGACTCCCAGGAGGCTTGCCGGAGAGTCGCCGCTCGGTTTTCCTGCTCCCTTGGTCTTGGCAACATTTCCAGAAAGATCCGGAGTATTTTGACTTGTCGGCCAAAACATTGTTACCCGGCAGGTCCCTGGCAAGACCCCTGGCCTGGCATTCCATCACTTGTTTTGGCCCGTCCGGGGTCGATAAAACATGGGGCAATTTTTTCAGCCGTCTTTCGCCCTATTTAAATTAATGGCGATCCTATAAGTCCATTTTTCTTCATTCATGGCCCATCAGGCACCCACCCGGGGGCGCGATCCAGATACCTCCCAATTCCAGCCGAAAGGGGCCCGGTCTTTTATCCCCCAACAAAAAACCCAACGCCCTGACATCAAAAGGGTTCAGGGGATCACAATCCGATACCGCCCTGCCAAATGAGTTTGCCACAAAACCAGCAAGGGGAAACGATATCTCCTGCCAAATGTCAGGCAATGTGTGCAGGGGCGAGC
>CAWUOD010000430.1:0-3561 GCA_963923115.1 uncultured Singulisphaera sp. | reverse complement strand
AATCTGTTGATCCTTTCCATCCAAATGCAGGTACTCAACTTCCCTGGCGACTTTCGGGCCCGTGGCGCGAGGCTGGTTCGCAGATCCTGAAACCGCCCCGTGGCTATTGACAGGCACAGCGACCGCTTGTCCGAAAAGCTCGGGAAAGAGATCGACCGCGGGGCTCCAGAGGACCTTGTTGGGCGAGACCTCATGGAATGCCATGAATCGCGAGCGTTGCCTCAATTCGGCGAGTTGTGCCCGGGAATAGGGACCGGTGATCCTTCCCGCGGCGCGGAGAAACCAGGGGAAATCCTCGGCGGTCATGCGAAACTCCCGACCGGCTTGATGAACAATAAAGTGGAGATAATCCGAGGGATCATGGGAGATTCACATCCTTGAGAATTTTGAGGATTTGCCTGGAAGTGATGCAAAGCGGGTCGTCGGGGGTTATAGGCGAGGCAATCATGCCCACCGCGTTTCCCTTGGTGTCAAGGATTGGCGCTCCGGCCTGTGAAGGTTTGGTTTTGGTGCTGATCCGGTGAAATTCAAGGTCTTTTTTGGTGGTTGTTGTCAGATAGGAAACATTCACCACCTCCGTGTTCATCGGCTCCCTGGGAGCCGAGAATCCGGGACTGGCCAGAACAATGAGGTCTTCACCCGCCTTAAGCAAACCCGCATCAGAAAGAGGTATGGGTAATTGGGGCGCATCCAACCGGAGAATGGCGATCCCGGTCGCGGGATCGTGGTGGTGGATGCGTGCCTGATGGGGGCCCCGTTCATCGGCATCCCCCGCGGGAAACATAACGGAAATCAGAATCCCGCGGTCATCGCCCGCGATGTCCGCGGTGGTCATTAGGTATCCAGATTTGAAAAGGAAGCCGGAACCGACCACCGGGTTATTATCCGTGGCCCTTCGAATCAGCGCGATTGATTTGCCATGCTTTTCCAGAATTTCTTTGGAGGCATGACGGCCATTGGCGGCCTGTGCCGGCTTGGGCTGCCCCTCCTTTGGGTTTTTGGCGTTTGGGATTTGGCCACCCTGTGGTAGAGGATCTTCCTCGGGCGGTCTTTGTGGTCCTGGCCTGATAAATATCAAAAAGGCCAAAACAAGCAAAACCCCCAAAAGGGATCCACAAATTACAAGAAATCCCTTCAAAGGGAAGGCGTTCCCCGTTGTAAAATCAGGCTCTGTCTGATCTTTGGTGTTCCGTTTGTGATCCCTGCCATGGTGTGGGATAACGGACACCTCATGGCCATCGGGGGAATGGGCCGAGAAAATAGGTGGCGAATTCGGCGCCGAAATTGTGTCCAATTGGAGTGAATCCAGGGAGTTCCATGTGATCCCGTCGGAGCTCCAAAGGTCGGAGGAATCGGTTTGGCCCAAATGCATCAACTTTTGGATTTGACCGGCATCAATGGGGCCGTGGATTCTGCCCGAATGTTTGTAGTAGATCAAATGTGACAAATCATGACTCCTTAGCGTGACCGCATGATGATAAACGCCAGGAATGTTACTATCGCCAATGCTCCAAAGACAAAAGCAATGCTCATTATCAGGGTTTCGCGAGCCTGGTCCTTGCGCTGGAATCGTTCGAGTCTCGTCTCCAGTGCCTGGGCCAATCCCGAATCCATCGAGCCAAAGGTTTCCTTGTTGCGCTCGTAAAAATCGCTGTACTTTAGAAGTTCTTCCTCTGTGGTTGCCTCGTCCCTAAGGGCGGACCAGATCTGTTCATGGGCTTGGTCACGCCGGTTTTTGCGCTCCTTGCGGACCTGGGATTCCTCCATCCATATTCGGGCCGGTTGTGCCACACGGAGCATTTCATCGCCGGGCGGAACCGCGGCTTGGGCGCATTTGTCCAAAAATTGTGGCCAAAGGGATTGCAGCCTCGATTCCTCACGATGGCGAAAGGCGTCCAGGATTTGTCTGAGAAATGCCTGGGCTTCCTTGCGCGCCGCCTGTTCCTGGGAGCTTTGGCCCAGGGTCCGGATTTCCGAGGCGATTGCCCTGTCGGGATTTTGACTCCAATTCGCGGAATTGTCGAGTTCTTCGATCAATTTACGAAGGGTAAAGGGATCGCCTTTGCCGCTGGACTCGCGAGCCATTTGCAGCATATCCTCAAGTCTTTCCCCTTCCAATTCACCAAGATTATCGAGGTAGGCGATATTGTTTGGGTCAAGACGGCATAGCTGCCTGAGAATATCCAGGCGCCTTGCAAGGGGGGCTTTGCCTATGTTCAAAAGCCGCCACCGGCCAAGAAGGTCCTGTTGGAGGTGATGGTCGCTATATGCGCGATTGATGCTTACGGCTTTGTGAAGCGGGATTTCCGGCGGCACGGGAAGTTGGTACAGTTCGACGACCTCCTCCCAGGAATCTTTTTCCGGGAACTCAAGGAGTGTCAATTCATCCAGCAGATCAGGGGCCGTCCGTGCCAAGTACACCGATTCGGAAATCAGACCCTTTGAAAGGAAATCCTCGCAGCGATCGAGTCGTTCATAAATCCGCCTGCACTCGGCGGCATATTCCCGCGCGAGGCCCTCGACAGCCGGACCGCGCGTGACATTGCCCGTGGCGAGTGCCGATTGAATATCCGAGATAATCCGCGCAAGCTTGCTCATGGTAATTATTTGATTCCCGGATGTCCAATAGCCTTGAGGCGACGGGCCAATTCCCCACAAATATTGGAAACATCCTGGCACAGGTCGTCATTGGTTCTTGATTTCAGGTCGCGCTTTTGTTGGAGCATAACCTGATAACGAATCGCAATTTTGGTTGGCGTGCCGTTTCTGGGATCCCTTTCCGAGATCACTTTTTTGTTGATGGCATTCAGCAGGTCGGCCATTGCTTGTTCGCTGGCCGCAAGGCCCAAAAGGACATCGAGTTGGATCGATTTGCGTTTTGGATCGACAAGGATAAATGCATTCGGGGTCAGGATCGCGGAGGCCAACCAGGAGGATAGCTCCTCCTCTCCTCTTGCCGTTCCCGATGAACAGCGGACAAGACGGTCGGGGGCAAAGAGAATGCTTTGTTCATTTCCGAGTGGCTTTTGCCAGGCCGCTATTTCAAAAAATTCCGGAAGTGTGAGGCTTTTGCGGCCAGCCAGTCCCAAATCCGATTTGATGAAGGCAAGAAAACGGGCCAGCGATTTTTGATTCGCAATGTCCCCATCCATTTCAAGCATTGCCTTGACGGCGGATCCATTGGGTCCATGGCTATCCAAAAGAGTTCCCAGTTTGGCGATATCGGGAGATTGAATGGCTCCCGGTCCGGGCACCCTGGGCGGTTTTTCCATTGGTACGGGTTCCGCCTTTGGTTCGACTTTTGGTTGGATATTCTTTTTGGGAATGCCGGGATTTGCCTCAGGTTTTTCCCCGGCATCGGGTAGCGGGTTCGGGTTGTTATTTGCTTTTTTAAGGACGGGAAATGGATCCTTTTTTGCGACAGGTGGTTCGGGATTTCTTATTGGAGGTTCGGGTTCGTTGTTCCTGGGGATCAAAAGAGCCTGGGGGTCCAATGGTTCGTTATCGGCGGGCTTGTCACCTTGCGCGAGCTCTTTATCCTTGGGTTTCATCAGCATTGGC
>CAWUOD010000429.1:0-3561 GCA_963923115.1 uncultured Singulisphaera sp. | reverse complement strand
CCTCCCCGTCCCACCCGGAAACGAAGCCATCGATGGCTACATCCTCGGTCTCCAGGCCTCCAAACGCAGCGGTCTGATCGAATCGCTCAAACAGTTGGAAATCGCCCGGATCGCCGACCCCGAAAGCCTCGCTGTCAAACAGGCGCTGGTGCCGATCTATCTCACCCTCGAACGCCGCGATGAAGCACGCACACTCGGCATGGAAGTGCTTGCCAAAAAGCCGACCGAGTTCGAGTTGGCCCTTTTGACAGGACGCATCTGCCGCCAGATGAAACGCTTTGACGAGGCGGCCCAGGTCCTTGAAAACGCCCGCAAGCAGAGCTCGCTGCGCGAACTTCCCGCCCTTCGGGTCCAGATCCTGATCGAATTGGCCCATGCCTGTGAAGCCAACCAGAAGTGGGCACCCGCCCGCTCGGCCCTGACCGAGGTGGCCACGCTTCTGGACGAACCGGGCAGCCTGGCCGAAGGCCCCTACAGTCCCGAACAGATCGTTCTGCAAAGCGCCGAAGTCCACGAACGGCTTGGAAAGCTGGACATGAAACTCCAGCAGCCCGGCCCCGCCATGGACCAGTTTCTCAAAGCGGGCAAACTCGACCCCGCCCGGATGTCGCGCCTGGCTTTGCATCTGGCCGAGATCATGGAATCGAAGGGGAAACCGGAAGAAGCCCTGGTCCGCGTCGGGGAATACCTGACCGGGAATCCCTCGGGCATCGAAGGTTATGAGCTGAAAGCCAGGCTTTTGGAAAAGGTCGGCCGGAGCGCCGAAGTCCTTCCGTTTTTGGAGGGGGCCGTCGCGGAAAATCGCCTCAACAGTCCCCTGGCGCTTCTGTTGGCGCGCAAGCTGGTGGCGGCGAAAAAAAATGACCAGGCTGAAGAGATCCTTCTCAAGGAGCTGATGCGCGGCCAGGGGCCCGCCGCCGCCAAGGACCTTTTGAAACTTTGGGGATCCCAGGATGTCGAAGGGTTCGGGAAAATTCTCGACACCCTCGAGGTTGGTTTCCTCGGGCCCAATCCCGCCGACCATGCCAAAACCCTCGAGGCCGCACTCAAGCCGGCCGATCCCGCACTGACCCGGGCCCTGATTTCGGCCCTGCAAAGCGACGCGAAACTGAGCCGGGAAATCAACGATCTGGCCATTGAAAAGCTCGGCACCAATTCCGCCCCTTCCGAAGCGGTCCAGTACTATCTGGTCCTTCAGGCGGCAAAACGGATCGACCTTAAATCGGTGGAGACTCTCTGCGCCTCGCTTTGCGCCAAGGGGCCACTACCCAGCACAACCGGCGCCCAGATCGCGGTACTCTGGATCAGCGCCTGTTCCAGCCTGGGCAAACATGCCGAGGCGATTGTCGTCTCGAAAAAGCTGATCCCCAACACCGAACCGGCGCTGCGGCCCAAGCTCCGTCTGGCCGTGGCCCGCGCCATGGCCCGCTCGGGAGATGTCACCGGCGCGCTGGCCGAAGCGAAAAAAGCCCTGGTCGAGGCCCAGGTCGGAGAAAAGTTCGATTGCCAATTGGGCCGGATCGAAATCCTGCACGAGGCCGACCGCCAATCCGAGGCGATTGCCGAAGCCCAGGAACTTTTGAAAACCCTGGTCCTGCCGGGGGATCGCAAGATCGTCCGTCGGCTGATGGCCGAGGCGCTGATCCAGCTGGACAAAAACGATGAGGCGCTCGCCCTTTACCGGGATCTTTTGCGCGAAGATCCCAACGATCCGACCCTGGCCAACTCGCTGGGCTATTTCCTGGTCGATTTGTCCCGGGATGTCAGCGAGGGGGAACGGTGGGTCCGCAAGGCCCTCGAACTCGACCGGACAGCCCGCGGCGAAGGGACACCGGAAAACGCCTCGTATGTCGATAGCCTGGGCTGGGCCTATTTCCGGCAGGGGCGCAAGGAGGAGGCTGTCCGCGAACTGAAGCGGGCGCTGGAGCTTCCCGGAGGGGAGATTTCCCCGGAAATCTGGAACCACCTGGGAGATGTGGAAAGTTCGCTCGGACGCGGCGATGAAGCACGAAGATGCTGGCAAAAGGCGCTCAAACTGTACGATAAAGGGGTGAAGCCTGAACGGACTTCCCGACCAGGCGAGGTGAAGCGCAAGCTGGCCCAGGCCGCCGGAGACACCGGCTCCTGAGTTGGCGCCAACGCCACCGCAGTCCAAACAAGAATGGGTGGGGTCCATCCGGTTTGGCCGGATTCCCCACCAGGGAACACATCAGACCACACATCAGGGGGCAACCATGTCGGGGCAATCCCACTGGGCCAGGATCGGGCACCAAAACCTTTTGCGAAACAAGTCGTGCCCCGCGAATATCCGCTTGGAGTCGATGGCCTGAACCCGGAGTCCTTTGGTTTTGCCACATAGGGGCTGATCCGCGCCATGATTCACAGAAACTATCTTTTTCCAAGAGTGATTGAACTCAACCACCAGGCGGGCCGCCGCATCGGCGTGAATGTGTACCTTGTCGATGGTGGAAACGAGTGGGCGCTCATCGACATCGGCTATGAGGAGAGCGTTCCGGAAATCGTCGACCTGATCCGCTCGATGGATTTCAGCCTAAGCTCCTGCCGGGGCATCATCGCCACGCACGCGGACGCCGACCATGTCCAGGGCCTGGCGAAGGCAAAAGAGATGATTCGGACCAAAATTCTCGCTCACCCGGCATCGGTCGAACCACTCGAGACTGGCGACGAGATCACGACCTATGCGACCATCAAGGCGCAGGGGATCCACATGACGATGCGGCCCGTCAAAATCGACGAGCTGATCAACGAAGGCGATGAACTCCGCGTGGGTGACCAGACCCTGAAGGCCTGGCACACTCCCGGCCACACACCTGGACAGATCGCATTCCGGATGGCCAATCTCCTTTTTGTAGGCGACAACATCTACAAGGATTCCTGTGTGGGAGTCATCGACGCCCACCATGGCTCGGATATTGGCGCTTTTGTCAATTCCCTCGAGCGCATCCTCGCCGACGATGCCGAATTTCTCCTCCCCAGCCACGGCCCTGTCTTCCGCCGGGACAACCGAACCATCCGCCGGGCCATCGAACGCCTCAAGGGCTATCTCCGACTGGCCGACTTCGGCACCTGCGCGACCGAATGGGCCCTGGTGGACGAATGGGAAGAAGCCATCCGCAAGGGAAAAGCCCCGGCGTGAGCATCCGGATATTGTGATCGAGGTTTCCTTTTCATCCATTACAACACCTGGATAAACCGGGTGCTTTCGGCTTCGCAAGGCCCATTCAGGGAAAAATATCCCACAGGCCCGACACTTTCAGATTGTTGACACTTTGGAAAAACCCTTTCTTTGCATCACCCAGGCGTCCCAAATACCATATCAAAAGTTCGGGTGCTTCTTCGGGATTCCCCGGGTGGGAAAACCACGGATTTGACCCCACCACGACCGGGCACAGGAGAAATGATCCATGAATCGTACCGACATGATTCGTTTTGGTGGACTGTTGAGTCTTGTGGGAATGTCCATCGCCGCGGACTATGCCAAGAAAACACCCGAACCTGTCTCTTATACACATCTGACGCTGCCGACGATACTCCTTGTGT
>CAWUOD010000428.1:0-3567 GCA_963923115.1 uncultured Singulisphaera sp. | reverse complement strand
ACAGCGCCCAAAGGGGGCGCGCTATCGGGTTTCCCACGGCCAACCTCTCCCACCCCCAAACCCTTGTTCCCGCAGTCGGGGTTTACGCGGCAATGGCCATCCTGCCCGATGGAACACACCACGGCGCCGCGGTCAACATTGGCCCCAATCCGACCTTTGGCGAGGATGCCTTCAAGATCGAGGCGCATATTCTCGATTATTCAGGCAACCTTTATGGACAACCTCTCCGTCTGGAATGGATCGATCGAATCCGGGGCTCTGTAGCCTTTTCCTCGATCGAAGGATTGAAAAACCAGATCCAAACAGATCTTCAACAGATCCGTTACATCCTTGAAAAAACATCCCGAAATAAACCGGCTGGTGCCCGAAAACACCCTCTGGAAACACCATAGTGCAAAGGCTTGGTCCAAAATGAGCAACACTCCGGAGGATGACCCGGATTTTCTGGCCCGAGCCCAATCGCTCATCGATGAATTGGGCGCCCCGCTCGTGGGCGAGAGGGGCCGGGTTCTGGTCGTGGGGCGATCGGGCCCTGCACTTTTGGTCCGACTGGACGGCACCTGCCAATTTTGCCCCAACAGCCTTCGCGTTCTCCTTCTGGGGATCGAGGAGGAGTTGGCCCAAAGACTTCCCGGGGTGGAATATCTCGAACCGGTGATGGATTAGGAACAAGGAGTGGATGATTCCCATGAGCGAATTTTCTTTTGATGTGACGGAAAAGGATTTCGATGCGCTTATAATCGAGGCGAGCAAAACGCGGCCCATCCTGATCGATTTCTGGGCGAAATGGTGCCAGCCCTGTTTGAAACTCAAGCCCCTCCTTGAGGAGGCCACGGAAAAAGCCGCCGGCGCTTTTCTTTTGGCCAAAATCGACATCGACACAAACCCCAACCTTGCGGCCGCATTTTGCATTTCAAGCGTCCCCACGGTGGTCGTATTCCGGAATGGGTCACCCGTCGATAGCCGTACAGGACTCCTAACGCCGGCTGATATTGATGCCTTGATGAGTCCCCATATTCCCGGGCCGGCTGACGACCTTCTCAAACAGGCAAAGGAGGCGGCCGAAAAAGGGGAACACCCTTTGGCCCTGAAATTGGCCCGCGAGGCCTTTGCCTTGGACGAAAACAAGGACGAAACGCGACTTTTCCTGGCTGAATGCCTGTTACATACCGGATCCGGCGCGGAAGATTTTTCCCAGGTCGAAACCCTCCTGGAACCCTTTTCCGATTCCGGGCCACAGGCGGGAACGGTCCTCAAACTCAAAGGCCGTCTTTTCTTCCGCCAACGCCCCACCCCCACACAAACGGGCAAGGGAGCTGAACTCCTCAAGAATGGACTCGCGCTTGCGGCCGAGGGAAAAACCGAGGATGCAATTGTTCTCCTTCTTGAGGCGGGAGAACTCGATGACAAACTCGCCCGCGGTCCCGTCAAGGAGGCCCTGATCCAGGCGTTTCACCTTTTGGGGGAAGGACACCCCAAACTCTCCTCTTATCGATCGAGCCTGATGATGCTTCTTACCTGATTTTCCTGCCAAAAGTACAAAAGAGCAATCCCCTCATGGACAAGCCATGAAAGGCTTGCTCTTCTTTCTTGCTATCCATGCCGGCGAACTTTTTCGTCCGGAAAAGTTATTTGATCGGGGTGTGGGATCCACGAATTTCTGTTTCAACCTTGCCCGAACTGTCCTCCATGGTGATCACCCATACCTGGGCTCCGGACTTGTCAAAAGTTCCGACCATGCGAAGCATCCCCTTGTTATCGGGATTGGGCTCCGTCCAGGTCATGGATTGCTTCTGTGCATCCCAAATGCCTGTGAAATCGGCCGTGTCGCCATTGGAGAAAAAGCGCCAGGAGCGATACATGTTCTTTTTCTTGTCGAAAGTGAAAATGTTGGTTCCGGTGATCGCCAAATGCCCCTTGTCATCTTTCAATGTGAATGTTTGCTGGACATAACGCCCATCCAGGGCCCACTTCCCTTCCACTTCGCCCGAGGCTTTGATTGGTTCTGTGACTTCGAGCTTGAATTTACCGACATATACCTTGAGCTGGGCCGCCTCCGGGACATCGGGCGATGGCCCCTTGGGATCGTCACCGCCAAAAGCCTGAACCCCAAAAACCATCACACCCAAAAAACCAATCCGTCTGATCCAATCCATGGGAGGCTCCTGGAAAAAGGCCACAACCCGTTCAAAAAACCAATATCCGCAAAAGTTTAGCCTGCCCGGGCATCAAGATCTAGGCGACTTCGACTTGCAGGATTTCCCCAGGACAAACGCAAAGAGAGAGAGGTCGAACACAAAAAAATGGCGGGAGTGTATAGAAATCGAATCTACTGGGAGCTTTTGTCAAACCCCCCGATGGTTTTGAAAACCATGGCCAACACCAGTTGTGCAAACACTCCCAAAAGGTGGCTTCCAACAAGGTCATATTAGAGCCTGAAGGGCTCCTTCGCAACGATTTCTCCCCAAATAAGGCCCGGGAGGGTAAAACCCCGGCAACAACCTTTTATGCAAGAATCTCTTTCACGACGCTCCCGTGGACATCCGTCAAGCGGTAACGGCGCCCCTGGAATTTGTAGGTGAGTTGCTCATGGTTGATGCCAAGCAGATGCATGATTGTCGCCTGCAAATCATGCACATGCACCGCTCCCGGGTGATAGGCATGTTTGTCCGGGAAAATCGGATTGCCCGCGGAATCCGCAAGGTTATAACCGTAGGCATCGGTGTGGCCGTGGATATGCCCCTTTTTGACCCCGCCTCCCGCCATCCAGACACTAAAGCAGCGGGGATGATGGTCACGACCATAATTTCCCGGGCTCATTGCACCCTGGCAATAGCTGGTTCGGCCAAATTCCCCACCCCAGATAATCAGCGTATCGTCCAACATCCCCCGCTGTTTCAAATCGCGGATCAGGGCCATCGAAGGCTGATCCGTTTCCCGGGCCTGCACACGGATGGCACCGGGAAGCCCCCCATGCTGATCCCACCCCTGATGGTAAAGCTGAATGAAGCGGACACCCCGCTCGGCCAATCTCCGTGCCAAAATACAGTTGTAGGCAAATGTCCCCGGGTTTTTGGCATCCGGCCCATACAGGTTCAGGATCGGTTCCGGCTCGCTGGATAGATCGGCCAATTCCGGCATGCTCGTCTGGAGCCGATAGGCCAGCTCATATTGCGCGATACGCGAATCGAGCTCCGGATCTTTTTCCCGGGATTGCTGCAGCCGCTCCATCGACTCCAGGGCATCGAGCATGGCCCGCCTTGATCCAGGAGAAACACCCTCGGGATTGGAGAGATAATAGACCGGATCCTTCCCCGATGAGAAGCGCACACCCTGGTAACGGGAATCAAGAAAACCGCTGCCCCAAAGTCGGGCATAAAGAGGCTGATCCCCCTTGTTTTTTGTGACAAGAACAACGAAACCAGGCAGGTTTTGCTCCATTGAACCAAGACCATACCCGACCCAGGCCCCAAGCGAAGGTCGTCCGGCAATTTGGGAGCCTGTCTGGAGAAAGGTGATGGCGGGGTCGTGATTGATCGCCTCGGTATAAACCGATCGAATAAGACC
>CAWUOD010000427.1:0-3579 GCA_963923115.1 uncultured Singulisphaera sp. | reverse complement strand
TTGACATCTATCTCGACAATCTCGAACGATTGCGCGGGCAGGGGATCAAACATGTGGCCTCGGAAGAACCGATTGGCCCCGCCAAGATGGGAGATGAAACGAATCCCCTATTTCTTCGTGGCAGGATTGACGACCATTTTGTCTGGCCCGATCAATCGATCCTTCTGGTCGATTACAAATCGGGCAAAACTCCTGATCCCGGACCTTTCAACTTTGAATTTGAAAATCGCTTCAAGGTCCAGCTCGACCTCTATGGCGCCGTGCTGGAAGCCTCGGGTCTAAGGGTCAAACAAGGGATGTACCTGTATTTGGAGCTGGGTCAAAAGCCGACCGGCAAGGAGAGCGTTAATAAACAAACGGTCCTTCAGGGACACTTTATTCGCGAGTGGCTTCCCGGAGGTCGAAAAGATTGTCCCAAACTCGACAAGGAAGGCGCATTGGAACACACCCGGGGCGTCGCCAAATCCATTCGCGATGGAGTCATCCACCTCACCACTTTCCAGGACAAGAAGACAACTCCCTGCAAGGATACCTGTTCCGTCCGAAATATTTGCCGCACTCCGGTGGAAGGTTAGTGGCCGATCGGGCGGTTCATCCCCCAATCACCAACCATCCCAAACCCATATACTTTTAAGGTAGCCCCCATGTCCTTTGAAACTTGGCTTGATCAACAAAACCTCAACACCGAGCAACGCCGCGCCGTTTTGGCCCCGGGAGATCTGGCCATCCGTGCCGCCGCGGGTAGCGGCAAGACCAGCGTCCTGGTTCGGCGCATCCTGTGGCTCCTTTCGCAAGGTCGGGAACGGGACCTCGATTTCTCGTCCCTCGACGGACACGCCAACGGATCCAATCTTCTTGGTCGAATACTGGCCACAACCTTCACCCGCAAAGCGGCCGGGGAACTTAGGGATCGCCTCGATCAGGGATTGCGCGAACTTGTCCATCAGGATCCCGATCACGCCGATTTTTGGCGGCGGCGAATCGAAGAATTGCCCATGGCAAAAATTGGCACAATAGACAGCGTCGCCGGTTCGATGGTGCGCCAATTGGCCCGTTCGGGATGTCCTACACCCCTGGGCGCCGACTTCGAAATGCTTGATTCGATGGAACAGGACAACCTCGTCCAGGAAGCCCTAAGAAGAACGGCTCTCGATCTGGACAAAGGAACGCAGTGGGAAATTTGGGAGGAAGCCAAGGGAATCGGGAGCATTCATGGAACGCTCGAATACCTGATTTATCGTGGTCTCTATCCGGAAAATCTGAAAGCCGATGAGGATCCCCTCAGCAAGGCGATCCTTGCCTGTTACACTTGTATGCATCGCCACTATATGGCCCTTTGCCAAAATCGGGGCGCATTCGATTTCGGCCATGTAAGCTCCGAACTTCTTCGCCTTTTGGATAATCACCCCACCGAGCTTGCCGCTCTCAAGGGTAGCCTTTCCCACATTCTTGTCGATGAATTCCAGGACACCAACGACCAGCAGTGGCGGATCATATCCCACCTCTCCGGAAATCCAGGCGAAGGAAGATTGACCATCGTCGGCGACCCGCAACAATCGATCTACATGTTTCGTGGCGCCGACCCGGGTGTGTTTGAACGCATTTGGGACCTTTTTACAAAGGTTGGACCGGAACATTGCGTGACGCTGGACAGAAACTACCGAACCCTGTCCCCTTCGCCGATGGGTTTTATCAACCACTCTTCTTCGGAAGCCTTCCGTGACACAAGAGGCGATGCCTTCCCTTATCAGCCCCTTTCCCCCGGCACAGGCGACAATCCCGCCAAAGGGTCCATCGCGCTTCTTTCGGGGAAATCGGACCAGGAATGGTGCGATCTTGTTGCCGCCAAACTCATTGAAAGAAAAGAACAAACATGGTTTAATCCCAAATCGCGCACGGATGAACCTCTTTCGTGGGGGAATATGGCGATCCTCGCTCGCAGCCGTTCGGACTTTGGGAAAATCACCTCCTCGCTGGAACAGGCCGGCATCCCCTATCAGATACCCGGAGGCCTCGGTTTTTGGCAGACACAGGAAGTCCGCGATCTGGTCAATCTGGTCGATGCCCTCACCGACGATTCGGACAACATGGCGATGGCCGGTGTACTTCGGGGTCCGATCGGCCGAATCGACGACTCCACCATTCTTTGGTTGACCAAGGCACCGGGGAACAGCCTAAGCCAAAAACTCTTCAGGCAAGTCGCGGCAAAAAAGAATCCCCAGGACCACCCCAATACCCTTCAGGAAAACGAAGCCCTTCCGGAAAACGAACGATCCCGTCTGGTGCAATTTGCCGAGCGGTGGGTGGATTGGAAACGCCATGTGGACCGTCTCGACCATGTCGATCTGATCCAAAGGGCGCTTGATGCCACGGATGCCTGGCATGTGTTCGCGGCTCTCCCCAAAGGCTCCCGGGTTATCGCCAACATCCAGCAATTTTTTGATAAGTTTCGGGAAATCACCCAAAACCGGATCGGAACCCTGGCCTCCGCTTCCAGCCAATTGCGCCGCATGGTTGAACGACACACGCGGGCCGAACAGGCCGATCCCGAAGGACAGGAAGAGGCCGTCCAACTCCTTACCATCCATGCCTCCAAGGGTCTGGAGTTTCCTGTGGTGGTTCTGGCCGATCTCGATTCCAAGGGAAAAATGGGCGGCGATGCTGTCCTGGTCGCCGATCGATTCCTTCATTTCCCCCATCCCCACGGGGAGGAGGCAAATAACTGGGCGGGTGTGCTTTTCGCCGGACGACCCGGGCACGAAGCCGGAGAGAGAATTTATAACCGGAAGGCGGAGCTTGAACTATCGGAGCTTGCGCGGATCTTTTATGTAGGCCTAACCCGCGCACAGGACACGCTGTATCTCGCCGCGAAAATCGAGGACGACAAAACGCTCTCCAAAACCTCGCTCCTGCAATGGGTGGCCATGGGCCTTGGCCTTGATACTTCCGGCAAACTTCCGCTCGCAGCCTGGTCCCAGGCGTCCGGAACTACCCATGGCCTTCTCTATTTTGGCCCGGGGGATGGGAAGGCTCATGAGACACCCGATCGCGACCCGCCCACGATTCCGGATCTTCTGGCCAATCCTATACGGGTTTTGCCCGAGCATCCTGTTTTGGCGATCGGCAGACTTGTCGAATTGCGCCAACTTTGGGAGGAGGACAAAACGGGCAAAAAATGGGAGGATCTCTTCGTCCATTTTGTCCAACCCGTGGTTTCTGGTCCAAAATCGCTTTTGGCGGATCCGGTTCTTGCAGAATCGGATCCCAATGGCCCCCCTTCCATTCCGGGAAATACCATAGGCACGCTCGTCCACCGGGCGCTTGAGCTGGGTGTGGGTAATCGCGACCTAAGTAATGAGGATACGCTTTTGTGGCTGGCCGGTCTTCAGGAGGGCCTGGACGATGAGGAGAGTCACGAGCCCACCGATGTCGCCCTTGAAGCTTTGAAAATCCTCCGTTCGCCAAACCTTGCCACAAGGGAAATCCAATCACTGATCGAGGCGCCGGGAAGGTCCGAAATCGATCTTGTCCTCCCCTTGGGAAATTGGCGATTGACCGGACGCATCGACAAACTGCTTG
>CAWUOD010000426.1:0-3589 GCA_963923115.1 uncultured Singulisphaera sp. | reverse complement strand
GGGCAGAAAAAGCCGCAGCCCTGGGCAACAACCAAGGGAACATTATCCCACCAAAATCCTTTGAGCCCAAAAGGGGCTTTTGCCTACTTCACCCGGTGGCCTGTTTCCGCTTCCAGGGACAAGCGTCCCGCGTAGAAGTAGAGCACCATGCAAAGGATCTTGATGATGATCCCGTTCAAAAGTCCGCTGGCGCCAAACTGGTAAATCTCGACTCCACAAGTCGCCAAAAAGAAAAAGGCCGAAATCACCGCCAGGGCCCCGGGCATCCAGGGGAGCAGGAGCGCGGCAAAAAGGGTAAACACTCCGGCGCCTATTCCGGCCCAGGAGACAGGCGGGCTCTTTTCCAGAAGGGCCGCTTCGAGGACCTTGCGCTCCTGGGAGATTTTTGCTTTGGCATCGGCTTCGTATTTTTCAAAGGCTTTGGCGTCTTTTTCCTTCAGGGTGGTGATCGCCTTGTCCGGATTGGCCTCCTTTTCGAGGCCGGCCAATTTCAGGATTTCCTCGCGGAGGACAAACTGGGGCATCTCGGGTTCGCGCCCGACCATCATCGGCAGCGTGACCAAAACCCAGGTGTTGAAGCTAACGAGAAAAAGCCCGACCAGAAGGAGGATGTTGCGGGCATTGGTCAGTTTGTAAAGTCGCGTTCGCGGATCGAAATGATCGATGTCGGCCATAAAAGTGTGATCCGATGAAGGTGTTGACCCGGGAAAAGTGTGGCAAAAGGACGGCGCGGAAAACCTGTTCGGCAAATTTCGGGAGCCAAAAGAAACGGGGTGCCAAGGCACCCCGCTTTTGTTGACTGGGGTCAATCGCTTGCGCGATTACTTGATGAACAGCATCTCGCGATAGGTCGGGAGAGGCCACACATCGTCGGCGACGAGTGTCTCGAGCTTGTCACCCAGAACGCGAACCGCGTTCATCGCCAGACGCACATTGTCGCGGAAGTACTTGGCATGGTCGTGGACCGTGCCGGGGGCTTCGTGGGCGAGCTCATGGAGGAGGTGATGGATCGCCTTGGTGAATTCACCAATGGTGGCGGAGAGTGTCTTGAGCAGTTCGAGGGAACCAGCAGGTTCGACTCCGGCCGCCTTGGTCGCGTTGACCGCTTCGGCAACCTGCCCCTGATAGCGGATGGCCGCGGGGAGGATCTGGTTGCGGCCCATGAACGCGGTGAGCTTGGCTTCGACAGAGATCGTCTTGACATACCCTTCGCAGAGGATGTTGAAGCGGCTTTCGAGTTCCTTCTCCGTGTACACCTTGTACTTGCCGAAGAGTTCGGCGGTGTCCTTGCGGACAATGACGGGGAGGGAGTCGACGGTGTTGCGGTGGTTGGGGAGACCGCGATTGGCGGCTTCCTTGTGCCACTCTTCGGAGTAGCCATCGCCATTGAAGAGCACCTTCTTCGATTCCTTAAGGATCGAGGAGAGGAGGTCCTGGATGGACTTGTGAAGGTCCTTGCCTCCCGCGACGGCGGCTTCAAGGGTGGTGGCGACAAAGTCGAGGGACTCGGCGACGATCGTGTTGAGGACCGTGTTTGGTCCGGCGACCGACTGGGAGCCGCCCACGGCGCGGAACTCGAACTTGTTGCCCGTGAAGGCAAACGGGCTGGTGCGGTTGCGATCGCCCGCGTCCTTGGGGAACTTGGGGAGAACGGAGACGCCGATCTCCATGGTTCCACCCTTGATTGTGGAGGTCGCCGGTCCCTTTTCGACCTGTTCCATGATGTCCTGGAGCATATCGCCAAGGAAGATGGACATGATCGCCGGGGGAGCTTCGTTGGCGCCCAGACGATGGTCGTTGTGGGCGCTGGCGACGGTCACGCGGAGCAGTTCGGGGTACTTGGCGACGGCGCGGATGACCGCGACGCAGAACACCAGGAACTGGGCGTTGTCGTGGGGATTGTCGCCGGGGTTGAGAAGGTTCTCGCCGGTGTCGGTGCCCATCGAGAAGTTATTGTGCTTGCCCGAGCCGTTGATGCCGGCGAAGGGCTTCTCGTGGAAATAGCAGGCGAGGCCATAGTTGGCGGCGGTGTTGCGAAGAACTTCCATGACGAGCATGTTGTGATCGGTGGCGAGATTCGAGTCTTCGAAGATCGGAGCGATCTCGTATTGGCTCGGGGCCACTTCGTTGTGGCGGGTCTTGACGGGAACGCCAAGCTTGTAGAGCTGGGCTTCGCAGTCGGCCATATAGGCGATGACGCGCTCGGGGATGGTGCCGAAGTATTGGTCTTCGAGTTCCTGGCCCTTCGGGGGGGAGGCGCCGAAAACGCTCCGGCCCGCGTTGATCAGGTCGGGGCGGAGAAGATGATAATTGCGATCGATAAGGAAGTATTCCTGTTCGACGCCGCAAGTGGTGATGACGCGCTTGGCGCTCTTGTTGCCGAAAAGGCGCAGGACGCGGAGGGCCTGTTTGGAAAGGGCCTCCATGGAGCGAAGCAATGGAACCTTCTTGTCGAGGGCCTCGCCTGTCCAGCTAAGGAACGCGGTGGGGATGACGAGGGTGGCGCCGTTTGGGCTCTCAAGGATGAAGGCGGGGCTGGTCGGGTCCCACGCGGTATAGCCCCGGGCCTCGAAGGTGGCGCGGAGGCCGCCCGAGGGGAACGAGCTGGCGTCGGGTTCGCCCTGGACCAGTTCCTTGCCGGAGAATTCGACGATCGCCTTGCCATCGCCCGTTGGGGAGATGAAGCTGTCATGCTTCTCGGCGGTGAGGCCGGTCATCGGCTGGAAAAGGTGGGTGAAGTGGGTCGCGCCCCGCTCGATCGCCCAGTCCTTCATCGCGGTGGCGACGACATCGGCGATATCGGCGGGAAGGTTGTCGCCCTGCTTGATGGTTTTTTGGAGAGCTTTGAAAACGGGCTTGGGGAGGCGCTCCCGCTGGGCCGCCTCATTGAACACATTGACCCCGAAAAGATCCTTCAGGTGGGTTTTTTTGAAGTCGATCCTCTCCAGATTGTGCTTTTGATTCGCAATGATCCTCAACGCTTCTTGACGCGCGGTACTCACGGGATGAATTCTCCTTAAGCCTTTTTTCAACCAACCACCAGAGAACCGGTCCGGAGCGCCGGGCCCTATGCCCGACTCACCACCTTCCCGGGGAGAGATTACTAGGAGTCGTAATAAAGCACGAACTCGTAGGGATGAGGACGGACGCGAATCGCATCGACCTCCTCCTCGCGCTTGAAACGGATCCAGGTACGGATGACATCCTCGGTGAACACATCACCTTGGAGCAAAAATTCGTGATCGCGCTCCAGCAGCGCGAGGGATTCCTCAAGGCTCCCGGGGACGCGGGGGACATCCACCAGCTCCTCGGGCTCGAGGTCATAGATGTTTCGGTCAAGCGGCTCGCCCGGATCGATCCGGTTGCGCACACCATCCAGCATCGCCATCAGCGATGCCGCGAATGCCAAATAGGGGTTGCACGAGCCATCCGGCATGCGGAACTCGATCCGCCTGCTGCGGGGATTGGCCGAATAGACCGGGATGCGCACCGCCGCGGAGCGATTGCGACTCGAATAGCTCAGGGTCACCGGGGCATCAAACCCGGGAACAAGACGCTTGTAGGAATTGGTGGTCGGATTGGTGAACGC
>CAWUOD010000425.1:0-3598 GCA_963923115.1 uncultured Singulisphaera sp. | reverse complement strand
TCGCGGGGATCATGAGCGCCGTGACCTCTGTCGATCCCCCAGGCACCCATGCGCCGTGGATTTCGACCTATATGTGGGTGAGGGTATTTCGCCCCTATCTCCACTTCCTTTACATGAACAACGCCTACCATTTTTATTCCCCGGAGCCGGGGCCCGCAACTCTTGTCTGGTATAGGATCGACTATTCAGATGGCAAAAGTCGATGGATTCGCATTCCCCATCGCGACGCATCCCCGGTGCCCCTGCTTTATCAGCGAACCGTTTCGGTTTGCGACGCGACCAACATGTCCTCCGGCTACACCCCGGGGGACTATTACACCAACCTGTTGCCCAAACGAACGGCCGCCGGACTGGAAAACCAGCCCCAGATTCCGCCCCTCCCCTCGGATATCCAGGCGGCCTACGCCTATCGCGAGCCCGCGCAGAATGTCAAAAAGATCCTCTCCTCCTATGTGAGGCATGTCGCGCGGACCTATCCCAGTCCCGCGGACAATCCCTCCGCGAAGATCGCCAAAATACGGGTTTATCGGCTGACCCACATCATCATCACGCCCAAGGAATTGGCGGGTGGGCTCGATCCGAATGACCCGGCGACCTATGTCCCCTATTTCTATGGCGACTATGACACCGAGGGGAACCTGTTGGATGACAAGGATGGATTCCTCTGGTTCGCCCTTCCCATCTACAACGAGAAGGAATTGCGAAAACGCAACGCGGACGGATTCCTTCCTTCCTGTCTGGACTACTTTGTGCTGCATTCGGGGCTTGATCTCGCCAAGGAGAAAAAGTAATGCGCCAGAACAATGGAACCGTGGAAGGCACCATGGAAGGTGCGCCCGAGACCCTTCTCGGGTTTGTGAGATCCCTTTTTGTGGACCTGGACCGGTTCTTTTTCGGTCCAACCAACCCCTCGCTCCTGGGCCTTCTGCGCCTGTTGGCGGGTTTGTCGATCCTTTATATCCATCTCGTCTACAGCCTCGACCTGTTGGCGCATGTGGGGAAGGACGCCTGGATCGACCTTCAGCGCGTCACGGAGAGCAGGATGGACAACCTTGTGTATGTTCCATCGCAGGATTGGTCGGACGCCGTGCCCGACAAGACATTAAGCAAATTGACCAACTTCAGTGTTTTCTTCCATGTGACCAGCCCGGCGGGCGTCTGGGCGGTTCACACCGGATTCCTGGTCGTGATATTGATGTTTACCCTGGGACTGTTCACAAGGGTAACAGCCGTTTTGGCCTGGATCGGAACCCTGAGCTACATTCAGCGGGCCACAACGAGCCTGTTTGGAATGGATACCATCGCGACCATTTTTGCCACCTATATGATGCTTGCCCCCTGTGACCGGGCATTTTCCCTTGACTCGGTCATTTCCCGGTTGCGGCGCAAAAAAGCGGGGGATCCCAACTGGGATGCGCCTCCCGAGGCGACCGGCTGGGCGACCTTCATCACACGCATGATGCAGATCCACTTCTCCATCATCTATTTCGCGGCGGGCGCCTCGAAGCTCCTTGGGGGGTCGTGGTGGAACGGAAATGCGTTGTGGTCGGTTATGGCCAACTATGAGTTCAACCCGATGGGTTCGCCTCTTTACATGGAGATAATCACATACCTGGCCAGCAATCGGGTTTTGTGGGAGATCGCCACCACGGGGGGATGTTTTTATACCCTCGCTTTGGAATTGGCTTTCCCGTTCCTGGTTTGGTACCCCCGTTGGAAGTGGGTCATGATGATCGGGGCCATCGGATTGCACACCATGATTGGGATCCTGATGGGGCTAACTTTGTTTAGCATTCTTATGATGTTGCTCGTTTCGAGTTTCCTTCCTCCCGGCGTTGGGGAAATGGCGAGAAAGTTTTGCGCCAACCTGTTGGGCCTCACAAAACCCAAAGGCGACCCCGTCAAGGAAAACGCTCCCGGCAGGGAATTGAAACCCGCGGTGGCCTGATTCCTTGTCTTGATGGCATATCACGGTTGGAAGACCCCAATCCAGATTTTCCAGAGCCCCGGGTTTAACAAACTCAGGGGCTCTTTTCGTTGGATTTATGTTCCTGCTCCATTGGGTCGATGAAATTGATGCTGATTCTTCTGAATCTTCCGGTTATGCAGCCTGATGGGGCTGAATACGGATGGGGGGACCTTACCCAAGGCGGCTGATTTTTCCATGGTTACGGATGTCACATCCCTTGGTTTGATCAAATTCCTTCGGAGGCTTTCGCCTCTGGGAGGTCTGGGGGTGTTGATTGTCCTGGGATTATCCGGATCTGTGGGCCGGGCCCAGATTCCCGCGGGAACTCCCGCCGGGGCACCTGCGGGCGATAATCAGCCCGGATCGTATTACACGAACAAAAGCGCGTTCCTGATTCCCTTCAGCCAGGACCCCAACGACAGAAATATCGCCTCGGTGTTGCTCCATGTCAGCGACGATTTTGGCCGCACATGGCGCTATTTGGGCTATGCCCAGGCCAATCAAAGATCATTCCAGTTTCGCGCTCCCAAAGATGGTTGGTATTGGTTTGCCATTCAAACCCAGGACCGCCAGCAGCGCTATTTCCCACCGAACATGAATCTGGCGGTTCCGGGCCTGAAAGTTTGTGTCGATACGATTGGTCCCCAGGTGTATCTCAAGGGAACCATCAATGCCGCTGGTTCGGCCTCCCTCGATTGGGAAATCCGGGACGAGGCGTTTGATCCCGCGACGATGCGGGTGGAATCGCGAGCGGCCGGCTCGGCTGCATGGGTCCCCATGGCGGTCCAGCCCCTGGCAACGGGAAGCCATGCCTGGAATCCCGGTCCGGGGCAGGTGGAAGTCCGCCTCGTTGTTCGCGACAAATCAGGAAACCTTGGGGAGCAAACCCTTCAGCTTGTCCCCGGACAAACCAAAACCGCAGGCGTACAGGGCGCGTCAATGTCCGGTGCGGGAGGCGGGGTTCCGGGTTCCGGCCAACCTTCCAATGTCCTGATGGTCAATCACAAGCGCTTCCAGCTCAATTTCAAAGTCGATGAGGTTGGCCCCTCGGATATTTCCCGGATCGAAGTCTGGTTCACACGAAACGGTGGTCAGACATGGAGCAAATGGCAAAATGACGCCGAAAAGACTCCTCCCTGCATTTTGACGGTGCCGGAAGAGGGGCGATACGGATTCACCCTGATAGCCCGGTCTGGTGTCGACCTGAGCGAGCCACCGCCCCGCCCGGGTGATCCACCGCATATTTGGGTTGAAGTGGATGAGACCAAACCCCAACTCAAGCTTCTTGCGGCCGAGGTGGGCCGCGGGGTTGATCAGGGAACCATGACATTTGTTTGGACCGCCGCGGACAGGTTCCTTGGCCCCACTCCCATCACGATTTCCTATGCCACATCCGCCGAAGGCCCCTGGACTCCCGCCACCAAGGAGCCTCTCGCCAATTTGGGGCGTTATGTCTGGAAAATGCCCGAGACCGGCCTTCCGTTCCAGTTTTTCTGCAAGCTCGATTGCGTCGATCAGGCGGGAAATAAAGCATCGGTGATCACAAGCACGGCTGTAAAAGTCGATCTGGCCACCCCCAAAGCCCTGTCTCTTATACACATCTGACGCTGCCGACGATACTCCTTGTGT
>CAWUOD010000424.1:0-3599 GCA_963923115.1 uncultured Singulisphaera sp. | reverse complement strand
CCCGAGAAGGTGGTGGCGGTGTTGGCGGTGCCCGGGGAGACCGTCACCGAGCCGTTGGCGCTGGTGAAGGCGATGCCGACGCTGATGGCGTAGGCATTGGCCGAGGGGGTGAAGGCCACGCCGTGCGCGGCGCCGGTGGACAGAGTGTCCTCCACCTGGAGCTGCTGCAGCGCGAGCTGGCTGGTGATGGTCAGGGTGCCGGTGCCGTTGCCGGTGAGCCCGGGCAGGTCCATGCCGGTGAACTGATAAGGGCTGTTCAGGCTGAGGGTGTAGGCTCCCGAGCCGCCGGAGACCACGCTGGCGGTTTCATTGTCGCCCAGCGACAGGTTCAGCGTGCCGTTCCAGAAGGCGAACGAGGCGGGATTGACGCGGTTTTCAAGTTGCTCGAGGGAAATGCCGATCGGTTTGCGACGCTTGCGACTGGGTACGGCCACAGCAAAACTCCGGACAATAACTTGGGGATTATGGGAAGCAGAGGTTATTTTGAAGGGGATTTTGAAACGGGCAAGTCGGAAATGGGATTTTGCTGAAAGAATACGGCCAGTAACGATTTCCGTTTACTTTCAGGGTGTCCGCAGAACCCCCGTAGCCATTCATTCACCGTGTAAAAGCTGTTTTTAATCCCTGAAGCAGGGGATGGCGCCTGCCAGAGCAGCGTTGGGTGGCAGGGGGGAATCCTTTTGGCGGGGAAGGGCAGGGGAATGCCCCGCACCTTACTGCCCGGGTTTTTTCCAGTTCTCCCAGATGTTGCCAGAGACGCGGGAACCGGGCCTGGAATCAGTCTGATCACCCATTCCCATCAGTTTTTTGATCAGCTCCTCGCCAGGGTGGAAAGCTGTAGGTTTAACCTCGACCGGTTTTGCAACCGCTGCAAGTTTGGCTGCCGCCTCGGTGGCAGCCTTCTTTTCTTCCGCTTCAATGAGCGATGGTATCGCGGTCAATTGAGTTTGAAGCCTGGGGAATTCGTCCTCAAGCAAACGGTTGATCCCGGAGGTAAGCTCATCGTATTCCCCCTCCAGTGCCGCATATTCCTTGGCGAAAACCGCCAGGACTTCCTCGCGCTGTGAGCGGATGGCCGAGGCCAGGTTGTTCAGTACCTCAGAAGCTTCGGAAGGCAGGTTGCCTTGAAGCGAATTGGATATGGACTTGAGGGCAGAATCGCATGCCCGTTCCAAAGGGCCAAAGTCCGGTTTGCCAAGGGGGGGGGAATCCACAACTTCTCCAAATTTCGGGTGGTACTAGCCTGTGTCCCTTTAAAGCGTTTCAGGTCTGGCCAAGGTTTTTTTGCAGTGCGGCCTTGAGTCCTTCTATGGTCAAACTGGATTCCTTTTTGAGGGTTCAAAATTTCCTAGCAAGATCTTGAGGTCTATTAGAGCAAACTTGCGATTTATGGGAATGCTTCTGTTTCAAAAAGCTCGATATTTTTAGCGATTTTTGAATGTTTGGTTGTTACAAAAATCTGAAATCAGCTCTAATCGCAGAAAAGTTCATGGCTCCATCAGATTCTCCCAAAGCAACGGCACCATAGAAGGGAGTGACAGGGTTGGAAGATTCATTTTTTAAATGTCCATCAAGTGTCCAGCAGCCTAAGTCCAACTGAGTCATTTAGAATCGCATCAACTGTATCCTGAACAACTAGGCTCTTGTTTTTTGACATGTTGATTGTGAATTCAGCAATGGGAGCGCTAACTTTCATTGCAATTGGAGAAAGCTCGATCTCGGATTCGGCGCTCTTCATTAGGACTTTGGTGGCTGAAATTTCAAATTTATTTATCCCGAATTCCATCTCGATTCCGGTGGGGGACAAAGTAAGGGAAGCGGGCCCGCATTTCAGTTTTATCGCCGTCGGGTTCATCTCCTGGGAACAAATAGCTCCGCATTGCAGGTCAACGCCCAAGGGCTTGATGCTGGCCTTGCTGTGGGTGGCAGGGGTTAAACCGTTGCCGACGATAACCTCGAAAAGACTGTCCTTGATCAGCATGGAGGTTGGTATGCCACCGTGTCCACCAATCGCCTGGATTTGTTTGTTGCCCATGGTCAGGAGGCAAAATTCCATTGGATTCCCACTGGCGGCGTCCAGGATGATGGTGCCGTCATCGGGTACCGAAGCGAGAATGTAGGGAGTTGTTTTTATGGCACTTCCAGCCGGGCTGGAACCGGTTATCACGAATTCGGACTTGTTGGTGGAGATTCTGACGCCCTGATTTGAGTGAATGATGCCGTTTGCAGCTTCGTCCAGACCGGCAAATTCGAATGAGTCTTGGGAGACGAATGTAACATTTTTCGCGTAAGTCTGGAGAAATTCATTTTCGTGGATGTTTAAAGGCATGGCTTCTCCTTGTTTTAGGTAAAAGGCTTGCTTTAGGTTGGGATTTTTTTCTGTCTGGAAAATATTTTGGCCTGGAAATCCGCCAGGGCCGCGGCAGATTTCGCAGTGGCCTCCACAATCATTTGGTCCTGGTAAATCCCGGTTGCAAATGCGGTGATGTTCGCAAGGGCCTCTTGACAGGCTTCCCTGTGGTCGTTTGACAGGTTGACCTGATTGATCGCGAATTTTCCGCCGTTCAATGTCGTTTGTGTCACAGTTTCAGTCAGCCGCTTGGCCTTTTCGGTAAGGTATTTGTATTCCTTCTTGATCTCTACCAACATCATGCATCTCTCATCCCACCACTTGAGAAGGCCAAGGCACACACCGTCGGCAAGGAAAGGCTGCATCACCTTGTTGCTGAACCCCTCAATGGACACTAAACCCGCCTGACTCACCGTTTTTTGATGCAAGCGGATCATCACTTGGGCCGTGACCGACATGGTGAAGTAGAGAAAAAGTAGGCTATAGGAGAAGGCGATTCCCTTGTCTAGATTGGTGATGGTTATCTCCGTGGGATCACAACGGCGGGTGAGGTTGAGCTTGGAGCCGAAATACTGGTAATCAAATCGGTTTGCAAAAACGAGGTTGGCATCCCCGTCGAATCCGCTGACCATCGTAGCCAATGTGTTTGCCCTTTTCAAAAACGCACCGCCAGTCCAGCCCCGATTGATCGATCTCCCGGGAGTACGGGGGAACCAACTCCCTACCAGGTCGAATATGAATCCATCCCAGTCAAAACTAAGCTCGCACTTGTAACCAAAAATCCTTTTGTTTTCACCGCCTCCGATCACCGAAGTGTCCTTCCAGCCGACCGTCGCCTCATAGTTGCCGGGCGCGAACAACGGCTTCCCATCGTCACCTGTTGGCTGCCAGCTCCATGGGAAAATCTTGGCCAAGCCAATAGGGAGGTAACCGGAAGCTGTGTTGGTTGCCCAGGTCCAGATTGGCATGGCTAGAACATCTCCCCATAAATCCTGACACTGCTTTCCGGAAGGATGTCAAACTTGGTTAGTTTTTCCTCGGTGATGACCGAAGTTTCCGCCTGAAGATGTACGATGGGATTGGCCTGCTCGTCCACCATCAGGATATTGTGGTAATTCGCGGATCCATCGGTTCCTTCCACGCACGACTTGAAACCATTGATGTAGCCGGCCTTAGGCAATTGGAAAGGCGGCATGTTCCCGGAGTTGTAGACGCTGCCGACAATGAGGGGTCGGTCGGGGTCACCTCC
>CAWUOD010000423.1:0-3602 GCA_963923115.1 uncultured Singulisphaera sp. | reverse complement strand
GGACACTTTGGCTGAAGGCGCTTTGGCTGCCGACTCCTTGGCGGGGGGCGCGGGTTTGGCCGACTCCCCGGATTTCACGACCTTTTTTGTCGCCTCTTCTTTTTTTGCCGGAACCGGTTTTGCCCCGCTCGCCTTTTTCTCGGGCGCGGACTTCGCCCCCTTTCCAAGTTCAGGCCCCATGGTTACCTGAGTGAGTTCCTTCGGGGCAAATTTGCGGGCGTAATCGAGGATCGATTTGGGAGTCAGACCCTCCACGGCCGCCTCGATTTCCTCGAGTGTCCTTACCCGTCCAAGGTTGAACCAATCACTGGCTAACGAAGAGGACCGGGACATGGAGCTGTCTTCCTGCATCAAAAGAGCGGTTTTTAGCCCCACGCGAACCTGGTCAACCTCCTCCTTCGTGATGCCGTCGGTGATCCTGGCAATTTCCCGCTTGACCGATTCGACGGTCAAATGGGCCCGATCGTTACTTGTTCCGGCATAGGAGAATATTGCCCCCCTGTCGTGTAGCGGAACATAGGTCGCCCAAACCGCATAGCAAAGTCCCTGTTTTTCCCGAACCTCTGTAAACAATCGCGAACTCATTCCACCACTAAGCACATTCACCAATCCCTGTGCCTGATAATAATCCGGGTGGGAAGGGTGAACACTATCCCATGCGATGGCAATCTGGGTTTGTTGGGTTTCTTTTTCAACATGGACGGTCAGAGGCCCCCGCTTTCCAATCTTGATCGGGGTTTCCTTTCCGGGGGTCCAATCCGAAAAATGCTTCTCCGCAAAGCTGAAAATGGCAAGGGGATCCACCAAACCCGCCACCGACAGGATACTACCCTTGGCATGGCAATGGCTTTCCCAAAAACCTTTCAGGTTAGCATGCGTGACCGCCTTGATCCCCTCCGCGGTGCCATAACGGCTGTTGCTGTAGGGATGGGGAAAATGATTTCGCCTCAATTCCCTAAGCACCTGCCCTCTCGGATCGTCCTCAAGGCCGGCCAATTCCTGAATGGCCAACTGCTTTGCGGAAGACAATTCCGACGAGGGCAACTTTGCCGCCAAAGCGATGTCACGGACAAAACCAAGAATATCCTGGATCTTGTCAGCCATACCCGTTGCGGTGATGCGCAAATGATGAGGGCCCACGCTACAATCCAGGTCGATTCCCAGCCGATCAAGCGCCTGGGCGAATGACTTGGTGTCGAGTTTGCCGGCGCCACGCTGAAGCATGTCGGAAAGAACATTGGCAATCCCCTCCTCGCCTTTGGGTTCGTATACGAACCCGGCCGGAATTAGGAGATTCACCGCGGCGGAACGCACATGATCCATTCGCTGGGCCAAAATGGTCAAGCCGTTTCGAAGCATGGTTTGCTGAGTCTGGGAAACCACCTCGAAGCCTCTCTTTCTTGGACGATTGGGGCAAAACCGGTTAGGAGCGTGTGGTTGGGGGGGGAATTCTGCTTTCAATTGGGCAACCGTCCCCTTTTGCACCCCGCACCATAATGGACCCGGGACTCCCATCAACATCTGCTTGCATGGGTAAAGGATCCGTTTTTTGCTTTGGATTCCCGCGCGGAACAAAAGGTTTTGCAAACCGTTCAATCACTTCAAACCCCAAGGAACGGTAAAGACCCAAAGCCGGTGCATTATCCTCGGTCACTTCAAGACTCATTCGGGAGATGCCCCAGCCTCGAAGAACCTGGATTGATCTTTGCAGCAAATGCCTGCCCAATCCCTTGCCGCGATGACCTTCAGATACCCCTATATTTTGCAAATTGACACGCCCTGGAATATCACCCATGACCTGAATCACCGCGGCGGGAACCCCTTCGGGATCCCTCTGGTGGAAGTGACCGGACCGGGCAGACGGGTTTCGGGGTTGGCTATTCACCTGTCGTGCCAAAAAAGTGGCCGAGGACCAGAAAAAACTATTTTGTGCCACCATTTGCACAAGTCTGAGACAGCCATCAAAACTGCGAAAACTGGGGATAATCTCGGCGTCCGGAGAGTTTTCAAAAGAGCGAAAAAGAACTTTTGCATGGTCGGCGGAATCTTCCCATCTCCAGGGAAAAACCTCATACCCCGCCACGAAACCGGGTACTGATGGCGTTCGGCTCCATAAATCAAGTTCCATCCGCAACCGCCATAGATGGGATGAGGGTGACTCCGTTGAGGCACCCTGCGGGGAGGGGAAATCTTGCCCGGACCAGGATTGGTTGGACAAATGGGTCATAATTAAACAATCTCTTTTGGCTTTTTCTAGGATTTTTTCGGCCCCGGTCAAACCAAAAACGCTGGAAGACACCGACCCGCCACCCCAACCCATGCGAATACTACTCAAAAAACCACCTTGAAAGCCATGAAGACCGCATTATCAAAACCCTATCAAACCACTGCCAATTACAAGGCTTGAATACGGTCTTGCCTCCTACCTCCCCTGGATCCCATCGAATATGTCGAACGAAAATCACATCACCAGCGTTCTCCGGGAAACAAGGGTCTTCCCTCCCGCCCAACAATTTTCCCAAAAAGCCCATGTCGGGTCTCTTGCGGAATACAAGCGGCTTTGGGAGTCCGCGCACGATGACATCGAAGGCTTCTGGGCGGAACAGGCAAAAAGTTTGGCCTGGTTTAAAACCTGGCACACAACCCTCGATTGGAAACCACCACACGCCAAGTGGTTTGAGGGAGGCCTGATCAACGCCTCCTATAACTGCCTCGATAGGCACCTGAACAATGGCCTGAACAATAAAGCCGCACTCATTTGGGAAGGTGAACCGGGTGATTCCCGCACGCTTACCTACCAGATGCTTCACAGGGAGGTCTGCAAATTTGCCAATGCCCTGAAACTCCTTGGAATCACCAAAGGAGATCGTGTCACAATCTATATGCCTCTCGTCCCTGAACTTGTCATCGCTATGCTCGCTTGCGCGAGAATCGGTGCGGTTCACAGCGTTGTTTTTGGCGGATTCAGCGCGGAGGCTGTTGCGGACCGAAACAATGACGCGAAAAGTCGCCTGATAATCACCGCTGACGGAGGATGGCGCCGTGGCAAAACGGTGCCGCTCAAGGCAAATGTTGATCAGGCGGTGGAAAAATCTCCCACCATCGAGAAAGTTGTTGTCCTCAAGCGCACCGGCCAGCCAATTGATATGCATCCGGGCCGGGACCTCTGGTGGCACGATCTCGTTGCCGGCGTGGGCAGTGAATGCAAAGCAGAGGCCCTGGAAAGTGAGCACCCCCTTTTCATCCTCTACACAAGCGGATCAACGGGCAAACCCAAGGGAATTTACCACACCACAGGAGGCTATCTCCTCGGGGCATCCTATACCCACAAATTGGTCTTTGACATCCGCCCTGATGATGTCTATTGGTGCACCGCCGACGCGGGATGGATCACAGGCCATACCTACCTGGTTTATGGCCCACTTGCGAATGCCACATCGATTGTCATGTATGAAGGCGCCCCCAACCAACCCGCCGAGGACCGGTTTTGGGAAATCATTGCCAAATACGGCGTCACAATTTTCTACACGGCGCCGACCGCGATTCGTGCGTTTATGAAATGGGGGGACCAATTCCCCAAACGGCACGACCTTTCAAGTCTC
>CAWUOD010000422.1:0-3616 GCA_963923115.1 uncultured Singulisphaera sp. | reverse complement strand
CCCCTTAGTTTCGGTGGGATGACAAATCCGGCAACCGACCGGCTTGTTCCTCCCGGGTCAGGGATGGTTCCGGGGCCTGTGGCTTTGGATCTTTCGGAAGAATTGGCCCGCATTCGGGCAAGCCAGTCCAGATTTGCCGGAATCCGCTGGATTCGTCGTGGAAACCATATCACGGTACAGGCTTTCCGGTCAGATCTTGGGTTGGCATCGGACTTTTGCCAAATGGCGCGCCAAATCCCGGGAGTGGCATCGGTAACCTTGAATCTGGAATCGAACTAAGGATATAAATTTTCATGGTTTGGGATTACCCAAACCGTGCGTTTGTTGGCTGGAAAACCACTTTGCTCCGTTTTGTTGGCCGGATCAATCCGGTGAAGGCCGTCCGGGAGCTTTTTGCCGTTGCGCTTTTTGCGCTTCAATTTCCCTTTTTGATGATTCCCTCAAATCTCCGCTTGGCTTCGGGGTTTGTTTGCCGTTACATTCCTGATTGATGAATGATGGGAATTTTTGGGGGATAGGCGGTCATGACTCCTCTTCGTGGAATCGTTCTTGCGGGTGGCAAGGGAACTCGTTTGGGTGAATTGACCAGGGTCACCAACAAGCACCTGTTGCCGGTGGGGCCTTATCCGATGGTTTATTTTCCGCTGAAAAAACTCTCGGGAGTCGGCCTGAAGGATATTCTTCTGGTTTCTGGTACCGAACATATGGGTGACTTTGTCGAGCTTTTGGGTTCGGGCAAGGATCATGCCTGCCAGGTTACTTATAAAGTCCAGGATGAAGCAGGTGGCATAGCCCAGGCGCTTGGTTTGGGATCGCTTTTTGCCCATGGGGCCCGTTCCCTCGTGATTCTTGGCGACAATATTTTCGAGGACTCCCTCCATGATCTGGTGGCTGAGGCTTCCAAGTATCCCAATGATGCTTTTGTGCTTCTCAAGGAAGTCCACGATCCCCAGCGTTACGGTGTGGCGGAAGTTATCGATGGACGCATTGTCAGCATCGAGGAAAAGCCCAAGGAACCCAAGAGCAATATGGCTGTTGCGGGAATTTATCTTTATCCGCCTGATGTTTTTGAGGTGATCCGGACATTGAAACCCTCGCGTCGGGGTGAATTGGAAATCACAGATGTCAACAACTACTATCTGAGCCAGGGGCGGCTTCGAAGTCGGCCTTTGGATGGGTATTGGACCGATGCGGGAACCCTTGAGTCTCTTGCGCACGCAAATGAATTGGTTGGGAAATCGATGCCCAAATTTGTTTGATTGGTCTTATTTGCGAAGGGGTTTGTTGATCGGATGGAAATCGCTGCCTGGGTGTTTGGATTCCTCGTTTTATTGGGCCATACCCAGGTCGTGATTTTTGCCCATAACCGGTTTTACGGGCTTCCTTTGGGTCATAAAACCATTGATTTGATCCAATTTGGTCATTTTCTTTGGCTTATGGTTGGGCCTTTGGTTATTTGGTTTCTTTGGTCCGGAAATATCCCCACCACACAAACGGTTGATCCGGAATGGCTTCGTGCCCTCCTTTGGGGGCTGGCAATAGTGGGATTGGTTTGTCCCCCAATGGACCTACTGAAGCGGGCCCTGCGGCGCCGCATGTCTTATGTCTCATTTCGGGCTCCGATTTCTTCGGTTCATTCTGAACACCCAGGAGAACTGGCCGGAAGCGGTATTTGGGCCCGAATTGCCCTGTTGCCTGGAAATCGGTCGCTTCGGCCAGTTCTTGACCGGACCGAAGTTCAACTTGCGGGCTTGCCTCCTGTTTTGGATGGCCTCACGATTCTCCATTTGAGTGATTTGCATGTTGGAAAAACACCCAATGCCCTGTTTTTTGAGCGGGTGGCGCAGGAATTGGCAAACCTTGAGCCTGATCTGATCTGTTTGACAGGAGATCTGGTGGAGAAAGGTGGTCCTTCCCATGCCGATATTTTTGGCGGGTTTTTGAAAAAGTTGAGATTCCGGGAAGCGGGTTTGGCAATTTTGGGCAACCACGACTTTTGGCATCCAACAGAACCCACCCTGAAAGTGTTGTCCGAACTGGGGTATACCCATTTGGGAAACCAGAGGCAAACCATCCGGGTACGCGGAAGGGAAGTAGTAATTTGGGGATTGGAATACCCGTGGAATCCGGAATTGCCCACTGGGTGGAATGATAAATTGGGAGACTGGACCCTTTGTCTTTCCCATACCCCGGACCATTTTCCATTTTTTACCAGGCTTGGATCAGGGCTTATGCTGGCGGGCCATGTGCATGGTGGGCAAATCCGGTTTCCAATTATTGGGCCGGTAATCATGCCCAGTGTGCATGGCCGCACATTTGATCAGGGTTGGTTTCGACGGAAAAATGCTTATCTTCATGTCAGCCAGGGGTTGGGTGCGGGCCATCCAATCCGATTTGGCTGTTACCCGGGTGCCAGTTTGATCACCCTTCGGTGTGAAAATGGCCGCTAGAAAAGAAGGGAACTCCCGATCCAATGACCACGGGGAATTTCGTCCCGATTATTGGATAAGGGAATTGGGACTGGTACCTTTGCCCGGTGAGGGAGGCTGGTACCGGGAAACCTATCGTAGCCGGTTTCCCAGCGGGCCTTTGACCTCTGTTTTTTGCAATGGCCCCCATGTTTTGGGGACTGCCATTTATTACCTTCTTGGTCCTGGTGAGAAATCGATTCCCCACAGAATTCCAGGAGATGAAATCTATCATTTTTATGCGGGATCTCCTGTCCGTTTGCTGATTCTGGAAGATGGTACCGAGGGTAGAGAGGTTAGGCTGGGATCCCCCCTGGATATGGGATGCGTCCCGCAATGTGTTGTCCCCTCCGGGGCATGGCAAGGGGGGCGGGTGGAAAACCCCAATGGCTGGGCCCTTATGGGGACCACAGTGTTTCCAGGGTTTGAGTTTTCGGAATGGGAAGCTGGGGATATTGGGAGGCTTCAGGAATTGTTTCCAAAGTGGCGCAAAGAACTCGGGTTCCTTGTCTGATTCTTTTTCTTAAATCCATGCAAGAATTCGTTTTTTAAAGGAAAAACCCTGTAAATCCAGACTTTACACCATCTCTCATTTTGCAACACAATCTTTGAAGGATTATTATCCTGAATTTTGCAACCTTTTCTTTTGAGTCCTTTTGTAGTGGGCAAGCGATTTTTGGTTGTGGTGGCCGACGATTATGGAATTGGTCCCGGCACCTCCCAGGCCATCCTCGAGTTGGGACAATTGGGCCGTGTAAACGGGACGACTTTGCTTGTCAATTCGCCGCATGCGTTGTCGGCTGTTGAGGCATGGAAGGTAGCCGGCAAGCCTTTGGATTTGGGATGGCATCCCAATCTGACCCTTGATCGCCCTTTGAGTGCTCCAGAAAAATGTAGGAGTCTGGTCGATCCCCAAGGAAAGTTTTGGGAGTTGCCAGAATTTTTGAAAAGAGTGCATTTTGGTCAAATTAGCGAGGCAGATGTTGAATTGGAATTCCGGGAGCAGCTAAGCCAATTCAGGCAAATTGTTGGGGAATGGCCTATTTTGATTAATTCCCATCAACACTGTTCCTTATTTGAACCGGTCAACAGTGCGCTTGCCCGAATTCTCCAGGAATTTCCGGTGAAGCCTTGGGTTCGCCGGGTGC
>CAWUOD010000421.1:0-3638 GCA_963923115.1 uncultured Singulisphaera sp. | reverse complement strand
ATTCCCATCAAAAGGTCCCAAAGCCCGGCATATCGCAAGGTCGGATCGACATATTTTTCCAGCACATAAAAGAGGAAATAGTAAAAACGGCAGGATGCCCATACCAGCAAAACCAAAAGCACGCCCACCCGAACCGACGGATGTTCCATCATAATCAGGAGCCCGGAAACCAAGGCAATCCCAAGAAAAAGCACACCCTTGGCGATGATCCATTGTTTTGATTTCAAGTCCGCCATTCCAAGTCCCTCATCCTGAAAAATTGCGTTCCATCAATGGGCCATTTCATTCACCGATCGGGCTTGGGGGCCTTGTTTACATAATCGAGTGCTTTTTCCATGAAGATTTCCCCGGTCATTTCACCCAGGGAGGTGCGTGAAACATATTCGTAGCGGGGGAAGCTGCCGTAATCGACCTTGGTGAGAATGTAGCCGAATGCCTCGTTTGTCAGGCCGAAAAGGAAATTGTGTTTACCCCTCATTTTTCGTTTGAGATAAAATCCAATGTTGGGGAGCGCTTCTCCCGGAATGGTCAGACATTGGGCGTTGCCAATGTTGACCAGATTGATCTGGGCCTGGATTGAGCGATCGGCATTATGTGGATATTTGAGAGGGGATTGTGTGATTACCCCCCAAAGGACCGGGGAATCGACGGGAAACTTCACGCTTGTTGCGCCACAAAACAGGGAGGGGTCATTTTGGGTCGGGGCATTTCCAACAATGCGAAGCGCTTCACGCCCCATGAGGTCGCCGATACGGACACACTCTTCCCATGCCCGCAAGTCACTCCAGTATCCCTTCACGGGATCCTTGGGAGAGTTCAGGTCACGGTTATCAGCGGTCACCATTCCTCCCTGGGCGCCATTCATGAAAACCGCGAGGCCTCCCCCCTCCTTTTCCACGCGCTCGCACATGGGACCAATCGCATCAGGGCTGAGGATGCCAATGTCGCTGCCAAGGACTTCGGGGTGGATGGCGTAGTTGACAAGGGTTGCGATAGGTTTTCCCCCTTCCGGACGAATTGCCTGGATCACGCTCATGCGCCGGTCATAAAGATCCGGTGCGTAATAATTGTAGGCGATCCGTCCTTTGGCCTCGTCGGTGGCTGTTTTCAATCCCGCGGGTTCAAGCGAATCGATGGCGGCATTGATGGCTTCGGCTGTTTTTTCGCAGACCATTTCCAAATAGGGGAGGTTGGCCGTGTGTCCCCCTTTTCCATCGGGAAAGGCATAGGCATCAGGGGCGCTATGGGTGTGGCTTGCCCCAATCATGATGTTTTCCGCCGGAATTCGTGGAACCCGGGAGCGTACCCTGTTCCCAAGGACCGAGGGGAAACCGAGCAGGTCGATGCCGACAATCGCGACGGTCGTTTGACCTTTTTGAAACACAATCGCGCGGGCCGTGAGATCCCCCCGTTTTTCTTTTGTTGGTTTGGGAGCCCCCATTCCCCCGGAAACGGGAAGGAGTGGGTTCGGAGTGATGATTCGCATCGCCGCGCCAACTTTGAAGGTCCCCCCGTTTTCCGGTGAGTTCCCGTTTCCTTGAAATTTGGCGTATTCCGCTCTGGGCGCGTTTTGGCTAACAGTGACCACGCCGACGACCGTGGCCAGTGTGATGATCAGAAAAGCGGTTTTTATTCGGGATGAAGATTTCATGGGAGAGATCCGCAATGGTGTCTATATCGCAAGGCCCTTGCCAGACAATTGTCTAGTCAATCTACCCGGAGAGGGGGGCTGGGCACAATCGGGAGGGGAAACAGAAAAATGGGTGAAGGGCGGAATTGCCCGGTTTCGGGAAATTCGCCAACTTTTCATGGAAGCCCCATGCCCGAACTTTTATCCCAAATTCAAAGGCCATTACCCACCAAACAATCCACCCTGCGATCCAAGGCCCATATCTCCGGAGTTTTTCCAAATGTTCACCCTAAAGGAACTTCAAAAAGCCATCCGCTATGAAGGGGGAGTCTCCCGCCGTTTGTTTTTGTCTTACGGCGCCACGCTTGCATCGATCCCGATGATGGGTCGCACCCAGTCGGCGAACGAAAAGCCAACATTTTCGGCAAATCCGTTTTCCCTGGGCGTCGCTTCAGGCGAGCCGACATCCAGCAGTGTGGTGCTTTGGACCCGACTTGCGCCCAAGCCGCTTGAACCCGACGGAGGGATGCGCCCCGTGGCGGTGGAGGTTATGTGGGAGATCGCCGAAGATGAGTCGATGAAAAAAGTGGTTCGGAGAGGAACCGCAATCGCCACACACCACCTTGGGCACACCATCCATGTTCAACCAGAATCCCTCAAACCCGACCGCTGGTATTGGTTCCGGTTCCGGGCTGGGGACGCGGAGAGCCCGATAGGCCGGACACGCACCTTTCCCGAAAGCGCGGTTCTGCCTGAAAAGGTCAAATTTGCTTTTGCATCATGCCAGCACTTCGAGCACGGACTGTTCACTGCCTACGAGCAAATGGCCAAAGACGACCTCGACCTGATTTTTCATCTGGGAGATTACATATACGAATACGAGGGTAAAGACAACAAGGTCCGAAAGCATATTGGCAAGGAGACGGGGTCGCTGTCGGATTATCGGGTTCGCCACGCGCAATACCGTTCGGATCCGCTTTTGGCGACGGCACACGCCCGCTGCCCCTGGCTGGTCACATGGGATGATCATGAATTTGACAATAATTGCGCCGGCGACATCTCCGAGGAGAAGGGGATTGATCCGGCGGAATTTCTCCTCAGGCGGGCCAACGCCTACCAGGCTTACTACGAGGCGATGCCTTTGGGCCTGGACTCCCTACCCCAGGGGCCAGACATGAAGATTTATCGCCAGGCTTCCTTTGGGCGGTTGGCGCAATTTTTCGTGCTGGACACAAGGCAATACCGGACCGACCAACCCAACGAAGACAAGCCTTCGGAGTTAAACGAGGCGGCGCTTAGTCCCAAAAACACCATGTTGGGCCATAAACAACGGAAATGGCTCCAGGGAGCGCTCATTGGTTCGCAAGGCCATTGGAATGTACTGGCACAGCAGGTGATGATGGAGATGGCCGCGATCGACCGAAAGGGTCTCGCTCCCAAATATTCGATGGACCAGTGGCCTGGCTATGCGCATGAGCGAATGGCGCTCATGCGCTATATTGAAGATCGTAAAATTAGTAATCCAGTTGTTCTCACGGGGGACATCCACTCCAATTGGGCCAATGACCTCAGGGTGGACGACCGAAAACCGGAATCGCCGGTTGTCGCAACCGAGTTTGTGGGATCCTCGATTTCAAGCGGAGGCAATGGCCAAATCAGGCCCAATTACCTCCCCGCTCTTCATGCGGTGAATCCCGGGGTGAAATTTCACAACACCGAACGGGGTTATGTTCGCTGCGAGGTGACCAAAGACTTATGGAAAAGCGATTATGTCGCGGTGGAAGATGTGCTCAAGCCGGGCGGAAACATCGTCACACGGGCGACATTTGTCGTGGAATCGGGAAAGCCGGGTGCGCAAAAATCCTAAAGGCAAAAACAAACCCAATTGGTTGCCCGGCCAGGTTTTTATTTTTCCCTTATGGGGTGACAGTTGGAGTATTTACCGGATTTTCTTTTGGTGTTTGCCATTGGACATAGGTGGTGGCGGCCATCGCCCAGAACCTGTCTC
>CAWUOD010000420.1:0-3648 GCA_963923115.1 uncultured Singulisphaera sp. | reverse complement strand
CATTATGTGAGTCTCAATGCGTGGGCCCCGGGGGAATTGGGGCCCACGCATTGAGACTCACATAATGCACGCGTCGAAAACAGATGACGAAAACCATCCTCTTGGTCCGGTTTTGACCCCAAGATCGGCCCTTGGCCCCGATCGGGAGGACACCCTGGAGTTCGGGACGCGCCATTTGAGGATTCGTCGCCCCACAAACACCCAGGATCTCCTTGATCACCCCGACATTCATAATGCCTTTGCCGCGGATGAATATCTCCCCTATTGGCCGGAACTCTGGCCCGCCTCAAGGATGCTTGCGGCATATCTCGCCGAAAACAACAACCTGCCGCTGGCGCCTCACGAATCCGCCAGGGGAATTGAGTTGGGATGTGGATTGGGTCTACCCGGGCTAATGGCGATGGTCCGTGGATTCCGGGTGACCTTCACGGATTATGATGCCCTTGCGCTTGAATATGCCCTGGCCAATGCGAAGCTCAACGGGTTGTCGGGGGCGGATGCCCTGTTTCTCGATTGGAGAAAGCCTCCCGAAGGCCTGAAGTTTCCGCTCGTTCTGGGATCCGACCTGCTTTACGAACCGGGCAAGGTCGGCCCTCTGGCCCGGATCGTCGAAAACCTTCTCGCTCCGGGTGGTGTCGCCCTGATTAGCGATCCCGATCGCGGACCCGCGAAGCGTTTCGCATCGG
Organism: uncultured Singulisphaera sp.; assembly: GCA_963923115.1. Lineage (GTDB taxonomy): Bacteria > Planctomycetota > Planctomycetia > Gemmatales > Gemmataceae > SYLG01. Next base: position 2,962 of record CAWUOD010000420.1, on the reverse strand, counting down.
AGCTTTATCAATGTGGTCTCGCGCACTGCGAATTGATTCGCACTTCGCTCATCGAACCCGACGGCCAAACCATCAGGGGAACCATCTACAGGGTCGAACGGTCGCTCTGACCACCCGACCCCCTATTTGCCCGCCGGAAGCAAAGGCGCGATCGCCTCGGCCACTTTTTTGCCCAGGGCGGCATTTCCCTTGCCATTAAGGTGAACCCCATCCCCCGACCAGAACTCGGGTTTGTCCGAAAGAAATCCAAAGAGATCATCAGTCGCGATATTCTCTTTTTCGTTGATGGTTTTGGCGATCGCGTTCCGCGCCTTCACGCGCTCGGTGTTGGGCTGGTAGTCGGCCTTGCCCGGCACACGCATGGGTGTCGTGGTCGCCCATATCAGTTTTGCCCCGGGCGCTCCCTTTTTGATCGCGGCGATCAGGTCGGGAAAGGCGGCTCCGTACTCCTTTTCGGAATATCCCCATCCGTGTAGGCCGTTGTTGAAGTGGACGACATCATATTTTGTCTGGCCAAGGATCAGCTTGACCTCGTCAATAAACCCGGGATCCCCCAGGCTTTTCGATGTCGTGAGGCGGGCGACGACGGCTTTGCCACCGAGGGCGCTTTCCACGCCCCCGTAATAACCACGCGTGATCGAATCCCCGATCAGAAGCACCTTCGGCAGGTTCTTGTTCGAGTTTCCCGGAACCCAGACATCAAGCCATTCGATCTCCTCGCGAACGATGCGGGCTTTTCCCGGCTCCTCCGGGTCGCCATTAGTCTCCCGGGCGGCAAGTGACCAGTTGGGACAGGCCAATGCAAAAACCAGCAAGGCGTTGGTGGAGAGCCAATTTACCATGTGCAAATCCTTCATAAAAATGACCAAAAAAGACACAAAAAAAACCCGGGGAGAGGCCCGGGGTGGGAGAGAAGCCCGGTTCCCCAGGCTATTTCATCCGGGCTTTATTTTGCCAGCGATTTGATTTCCACGGTCCTGAAGGGGACGGGGTCGGAGTGGCCGGCGAGGCCAAAATAACCGTCTTTGTTGTCCTTGCCAGGGTGCGGTGAATTCGCCATATAGTTGGTGACCTTGGAGACATCGGTGTCGACGACACGACTGCCGTTCAGCTCCACATGGATGGTCGAACCCTTTACGGTTACCTCCATGAGGTTCCATTCGCCCACGGGACGCAGGTAGCCACGATTGACGGCGGTTATGCCGTATACCGAACCGTTGTACTGGCGGGGATCAAGTTTTTCGTACATCTTCGCCGTGTCGTCAAGAACCTGAACCTCACACATCCCCACATACGCGGTGTCCCCTTGTCCGGGATATCGAATGGCCAGTCCATTGTTGCCGCCCGGGGGGAGCTTGTATTCAACGCGGGCGACGAAGTCGGTGTATTTGTCTTCGGTGTGGATGGTGCCTCCCTTGCCGGGCTTGCAAACAATTGTGCCGTCCTTGACTTCGTAGTTGTTGATGGGGCCCTTCCAGCCCGAGAAGTCCTTGCCATTGAAGACTTTTGTGAAGCCTTCGCCGCCTTCGAGAAGGATCTTGTTGGCTTCCGCGGCGGGAATCTCGCGATAAGCGATGTTTTTCCAGCGGATTTCGCCGCCGTGGGTCTGAAGCTGGATCGGGGCGCGGGCCAAAAGCGGCTTTTTGCGATCCCAGAAGTTTTCCATGCGGGCGTTCTTTACGACCAGCTTTCCATTGAGGTAGATGGTGGTCCGCTCGCCAACCTGCTGGATGCGGAAGCGGTTCCACTCGCCAAAGGGCTTGTCAGCCAAAACCATGGGGTCCTTTCCGGGAGCGCCGGTGCTATTGTTCCAAAGACCGCCCGAACCCTTGTCCGCCCCGATGTTCCATTTTCCACCCTCCTTGGTGTAATCCCATATCTGGACCTGGGGTGTCGCCCTCAGGTAGATGCCGCTATCCGCCTGGGCCACGGTTTTGTAGTCAATGACAAATTCGATATCGCCGAGGTCCTTGTCCGTCGTCAGGTAGGCGCCATGTCCATCATTGACGAGTTCACCCTTTTCGACGCGCCAATGCTTTTTCGCGTCGGCGGTCCATTCGGCGATCAGTTTTTCCTGTTCCGCTTTGGGAAGGGTCGCGAGCTTATAGGGGTCATAGTGTGGCATACCGTGCCAGCCGGTCAGGTCCTTGCCGTTGAAGAGCGAGGTGAAACCGACAGGGATCCCATCGGAGGCGGGCTGGCCCGTCGCGGGATCAAGAAAACCCTCGCCTGTTGCGGCTTGAACGACACGATCGGCGAAATTTACGGAACGGCCGACAACATTCTCGACGAACCGGCCTATGCGCCTTTGGGGTTCGGTGGCGAAAAGTCCTCCGACAAGACCGAATACGGCCGCGGCCAAGCCCATTTTGCGGAACATGATTTTTTCCCCTGAGGGTTGCGAGTGTGGATCAAAGGTGGGAGCGGCGAATCTTCCGGCGGACTCCTTCCCGGGAATTTCCATAATGGAGTCCCCAAAGATAGAGCCAAAATGCCCATAAAGGGCCGCTTCAGAAAATGTAGGGAATGGTTGGAAATCGGTCAGGTCCAACCGGGTCATCTTGGGGGGTGTCCGGATTGGCTGGTGGCGTCCTGTCGTTTTGGGAATTCACCAAGGATCCAAAGACTTTGACGATCAGGAAAAACGGACTGTCCGGACGCTTTTTGTGGCGTCACGGCAAGGCCTTTCCCATGTCGACGGATTGATCTGCTCGCGCCTTAGAGACCCAATTGGTGTCCAATAGGGGTCTATTTGGTCGGGGGAAATGTGGTCAGCGGCGGAATTCCCCCACCGCTTGTTGGAACAGGGGAGGGTGAGGGGGGATTGGCAGGCGGATTGGTTCCGGAGAGTATTCCGGGAGCCAAAGGCGCAGGGGCTTTGACCGCCGGACCGGCTGGTGAAGGGGGGGCGGGGGCAGGCGATTCGGGAATGGGTTTGGTTCCCTGGGGGCCGGTAGGGAAC
>CAWUOD010000419.1:0-3654 GCA_963923115.1 uncultured Singulisphaera sp. | reverse complement strand
CTGGTCTCGTGGGCTCGGAGATGTGTATAAGAGACAGACCACCCACAGCAAGGTTGTTTTTGATTGTGCTATTGGTGATGCCCAGGGAGCCCTGATTAAGGATGGCGCCACCCATTCCCGCGCCGCCACCACCGCCACCGCCACCGTTTGACCCGGTGAGCCCGCTATCACCAACGGAGGTTCCATCCGAAAGGATCACATCATTGAGCTGGAGATTGGCGCCAGGTTGCACCAAAAAGAGGCGGCGATCGCCATAACTTGCATCATTGCGGATTACCACGGAGGAAAGGGTTCCGGCGGGCAATCCTTCAATCGAAAGATTGCGGGAAACCGCCAAAGCCGTATTGCCCAAAGCCGAAGGACCAAAGTTTTGCTGCAATCCGATCGATTGACCGGCCAAAGCCGCGGCAAAATTGATCTGGTCGTTTCCGTCCCCGGCGGGCGCGTCACCCACAGGCTGTCCTGTGTTCGCGGCAAGAACCGCCTCGCGAAGGGAAACCAACCCATCGTTTTTCACAAGGTCCAAAGAGGTATCCACAAGATAGACCGTTGGCACGGCTCTATCCTCAAGCAACTCCAACCCCGGATTGGGCAGGATAGACCGGTTCATGGGTACAGCCTGATTTTGTGACAGGCGACCAAACCACTTACGGACCGATTCAGATGCTGACATGTGAACACCTCGGGGTGGCCACTAAAGGCAAATCCCAGAATCCGCACAACCCCATCAACCCCTGCAAGGCTGAAAGCATCAGCGGGAAAGTTCGTTTCCATTTGGGAAGGCATAAAAGCCCTCCCGGAATCTACGACGAACAATCCACGCCCCCGGATTGAATCCGAGTTGCGCTGATCCACCTCTTAATTCGTCCACATTGGCCGAAAGCTGGTAGAAAAATGAGGGGAATCATTGGAACTGGTAACGAATTGGCAGACTGTTCCAATTAGGAGGCCCATGCCGGTGGGCAAAAATTTACCACGCGGCATAAAACGATATCAAGTTAAAGCGGTTTTGAAAAAATAGGGCTGAACCAAAGGATTACCGGGCGACGGGGAGGGGAATCCCCTTTTTCCAGCTCTTCTCCGGGCCCCGAACCACCTCGTGGTAAAGGGTGTCCCTCTCGACAGGGTTAAGGCCCGCCTCGGTGATGAGGTGGCGAATTTCCCCAACAGTCAATTCCTGCGGGCTGTCCGAGCCTGCGTCGTGATAAATCTTTTCGTGAACAACTGTTCCGTCAATATCATCCGCGCCATGCCAAAGGGCAATCTGGGCCGTCTTGATCCCCAGCATCACCCAATAAGCCTTGATGTGCGGGAAGTTGTCCAACATCAGCCGGCTTATTGCCATGACCCTTAGGTCCATAAGGCCCGAGGGCCTGGGCAGGTAGCTGAGTTTGTTGTTTTGTGGATGGAATGCCAGCGGGATAAAGGTCTGGAACCCGCCCGTTTCATCCTGAAGTTCCCGAAGCCGCACAAGGTGGTCGATTCTGTGCATCGGCTTTTCGATGTGACCATATAGCATGGTGGCGTTCGATCGGATGCCGAGTTTGTGGGCTTCACGATGGCACTCAAACCATTTTGTAGTGTCCGCTTTGTGTTCGCAAATTTTCGCGCGTACCTCGTCGTGAAAAATTTCCGCGCCGCCTCCGGGCATGCTCGACATTCCGGCATCGCGAAACTCGGCGAGCAAATCCTTGACAGGGCGGCCTGTAAGCCTTTGGAACCAATCCCATTCCACCGCTGTGTAGGCCTTCAGGTGAATTTTTGGGTAGGCCTTGTGGATCAATGAAAGGATATCACGATACCACTCGAAGGGTTTTCGATTGTGAAGCCCACCGACGATGTGCATCTCCGTCGCCCCGCGACGGTCGGCTTCCGCGGCCCGGGCCAGGATTTCCTCGTCAGTCATCACATAGGAGCCCGGCTCCTCCATGTTTTTTCGAAATGCGCAAAACGAGCAGCGATAAACACACACATTTGTGGGGTTCAGGTGAACATTGACATTGTAATAGCCTGTCAATCCGTTCTTGCGGGTGCGCACAAGGTGGGCCATTTTGGCCAAAAAGAACAGATCGGCTTTTTCCTCCAGGAAAATCCCATCCTCGAAATCAAGCCTTTTGCCGTCCTCGATTTTCTCGCGGATCGCTTCCAATTTCATTGTGTCTGTCGCCAAGGCTCAACCCTCCCCACTCCATCCGTAGTCATCTAACCGCCAACAGGAGGGGTTGGCCAACCATATTGACACAAAAATCAGGACGATTCCCACGGGGTTGGTTCGTGGACCTCGGTGAAAAATGCCATTTTGGCGTCCCACGCCGGAATTTTCCCAAATCCGGAAAGTTCCGGATTGCGGAACTTTTTCCAAAAATTGACGCCTTTGACGAGCCTGCTCCGTTAAGGAGGCAAAACCTTTGACAACGCAAAACTCAGGGAGTCGAGGCGGAAATCTCCCCACCCGCGACGGTCGATAATGCCCGCAAAACAGGAAGCGTGGTGTTCGCTTGCAGGGAACGAACCGATCCATCCACAAACGCGAATTGAACAATTCCGGTGTGGCTGCTTCCCCAGGCTCCGACTCTCGCCTCCATATCGCCCTGGATGGTTGCCCAGGGGATTTTTGGTGGCGGTTGGGGAACCCCCATGACAGGCGGCGGCGGGATATACCCCCTTGGAACGGAGTAATTCAGGGTGCTCCATGCCGAACCGGTCACCTGGGCTGGGGGAAATTGGCCGATTCCCGCCCAAACCTGATAGACGGCAAAGGAGCCAAGAACAAAGGGCGGCGGTGGGTCTATGGTGGCTTGTTCCCAACTGTTCCAGTTCAGATCCCCGGGGTTTTTCTCACCAAAAAGGATGGTGTTGCTGGTGCCGTCCAGAACCATTGCAAGGGAGGTGGGACTTTGTCTAGCCCGCTTGTCCGGGGTGTCATCGAAAACCGGAAAGGGGCCATCCATGGTCCCTTTTTCCAGGGGGAAGTTGCTGGTTCCCGAATTGCCACCATATGTGGTGACTCCAGCGATCGAGGTCCCGCTTCCAATCGGATTCACAATACCCGTGGCGGAGGTGCAAATCAGGCCTTTGAGAGTCTGCGCCGCCGGACCATTTGCGACCCTCAACAGGGCGGGGTCAGTCGAAACAAATTTCTGGTAAAGGGCATCCTGCTCAAGATAGGGGAGCAAAGCCGTGAAAAGGCTGATGGGTCTGGTGGATTGGCCGTCAGCGAGAGGGTCCAGATAGCTCATGGAGGCTGGCAAAAACCGGGAGTTGGCTTCATGTTGCAAGGTTGCCAGCCCCAGCTGTTTCAACTGGTTTTGACAGCTCATCCGGTTGGCCGCTTCCCGGACCTTTTGCACCGCCGGAAGAAGTAAGCCAACCAATACGCCAATGATGGCGATCACCACCAACAGCTCAATCAGGGTAAAGGCCTTCCGGATCATGGTCTGGATCTCCTGAAGGTGAACCTGGGCTTTGTTCGACCACTTGACGGCCCTTTTGGGAGCCCTTTTTTGGGCCCCTTTGGAGGCCACTGGGTGCGGCATGTCGACCCGCGCTCCCATCCTATATCCCTCATTGATCGGCAAAAACAGGAATTCCCTTGTGGAGAAGCCTCAAAGCCCCAGATAAAATAACTCCGTCTGTCTCTTATACACATCTGAC
>CAWUOD010000418.1:0-3656 GCA_963923115.1 uncultured Singulisphaera sp. | reverse complement strand
AAGGATTCTGTTTTGGACATTTCGGCAAAGTTGCCACTTTGTCATGGTGAGCCGGTGCATTGTGGGAAACCAGAGATTATTGGAATAAGGGATGTCAATAATCCTGATTTTGGTGAGCCAGTTGAGTTGCTTGCAGGAGAGGATGCAATCTTTTGGGCCTGCGGAGTCACGCCCCAGGTGATTCTGGAAAATGCGTGTTTGGAATTTGCAATTACCCACAAGCCTGGCCATATGTTTATAACAGATCTGATGGACCATCAGCTTTTTGATAAGCAAGATTTGTGCTAAAAATTACCATTTGAGTAAGCCAAGAATGGAGTGGTGGTCGTCAGTCAAGATGGTCGGCTCAATATCCTCAGGTAATTTTTTCCAACGGGTGTCTTTATCCAGCGATTTTTTTAGATTCGCGTCCTTGCTAAAAATAACCCATTGTGACGGGCTGAAACCCTGGGCGATCCTTTGCGGTCCAATATCACGATTGTCAAAAAGGAAACAAGTTATCCCCGATATTTTCTCCCAGCCTTTCATTAATCGAACCAGGTCAAAATGACGATTTGATATATGGCAAAGTATAGATCCATTTTTGCCCAGGTGCGCCAGGTAGGTTTCAACTGCCTCACGGGTTAGAAGATGAATTGGCACTGTATCTGAGCTAAATGCATCCAAAACCAATAGGTCGTAATAATTTTTATTTGAAGTTAGCATTCGCCTGCCGTCACCAAATACAATATTATATTTTGACAGGCATTCTTTAAGGTATTTGAAATGCGCTGGATTCTCAGCAATTTCTCCAACCGCCGGATCAAGTTCAAAGAATTCCAAGTGATCATTTGGCTTTCCAAACCATGCCATCGAACCGGCGCCAAGACCGATTATTCCAATTTTAAGTCCATCCGGATGGGTCTTTTGAAGCTTTAAAAAGGCGTCACCGGCCGGGCCATCGGGTCCGTAGTATGAGAGTGGAACAAACCGGCCTTGCGTGTCCTTTTGATTGTCAGACTGTATTCCATGGATTGTATTTCCATGGTAAAGCAAAGTTTGTGCGTGGCCATTTTTAAGTGTTTTGGCGATTTTCAACATTCCGAATTCGTTTCGGTGAATTTCAATTTGATTTTCGGGTGATAACAAGAAATAGCCTAGTCCTAAAAAAACAACAGCAAGACTTGTTCCCAAAATGCGACCATCTTTAGCCAATGCAAGGCACCCGAAATAAAGGCTGCCAGAAACCGTTGCCGCCCATGTTGGTGAGACTGTAAAATCTAACGGGCCCTGTGCTAATCGGAATAAAAAAAGTAGTAGGAGAAATATTGCCGGCATACCCAACTCTGTCAGAGTTGGACGGCCAGTATTTTTTGAGCACCCTAAAAGGAAGATTCCGGTAGCAATTGCTGCGGGATATTCCCAAATTCCAATTCGTGCAAAAAGCCAGGGAAAAGCCAGTGTAGTCAAAAGAGTACCCAATAGGCCGCCAAAGGATATCGTGGCATAGTAGGCCCCGAGGGACGGATTGTTTTGCGATTCATGTTTTGGTCGTTTTTCGTGAAGAAGGTGGTGTAAAAGAATGCAAAGAGCGAAAAAGCAGCTTAGATGAATGAACAATGGTACGATAATCGCACCAGAGGATAATTCCAAACCGCTAAGTGATAAAAAGAAAAAAAGAAGTACCACCAAAACAGGAGTATAGCGTTCCAGTATTGGAATGTAATTAGTGGAAAAATTGCCAAAGGCAATTACATAACTAAGTAAATATAGTGCTAGCGGCGTTATCCAAAAGAAGGGTACAGACGCTATTTCTGTTGAGATGTGATTGGTTACGCCGCAAAGTAGAGCGGAAGAGCAAATCGGGAGTATTAACCACCATTTTATATCAGTGTTGCTTGGAAGGGGGTTTGGTTTTGGCTGGTATTTTAGGAAGGATTTGGAGATGTTTGATTTTAGTATTAAAATGTATAAGGATAATGCGGTTTGTGATAAAACGAATAGTGTAAAAATTTGAATTTGTTGCGAACGACTTGTGTAGGGTTCAATAAGGAACGGAAAAGAAATAAGAGCTATAAAACTTCCAGCGTTGGAGTAGGAATATAAGTGTGTGGTTTCATTTGTGTTTATTTGCCCTAAAACATGATGAGCCAGTGTGGAAGTGGCTGAGAGTCCCAATATAATTATGAATAAATGGGTGCTTAGATATCCTAAAACCCCCATGCTGGTTGGTAAAGATTTGGTCCAAAAGATTTCAGGTTCAAGGTGTGGCGGATTTATTATCAGAAAAAATAATCCTAATAAAAGAATGCAGCAATAGATCAGGAATGAAACCCGTGGATAATAAAAAGTCCCTCCCCAGGCCAAAAAATACCCAAGTGTAAGGACAGTTTGAAAAAAAAGCAGACATGCCAGCCAAACTGTTGGAGTACCTCCCCATGCAGGGGTTAGTATTTCACCAATAACCGGCTGAATTAAAAAAAGTGCCATGGCGGAAATGAATGCAAGCGCACTTGTTGAGCCAGCAATCTTGGTTTGCAAATTCGCGGTATTCATCTGGGATTTTTATGGACGCTGCAATGAAATGGTCTGTTTCTTTTGGATTTCCTATGATTTTAGCCCGTTTTTGAATATCACGAGTTTACCAACTCTCCCGCATAAAAGGTTTTTTGTGGTTGTTTAATTTGGGCCCGGTTGTCATTGCTAACTTCGACGCAAGGTGCCCAATGCAAACGCTTGCATCACGCGTGATCTGGGATGGTCCTGAATCCTTAAAATAACAGAATCCATGGCGTTGTTTGTACTTGCGGATTTTGTTGAGCGGTTAGTTTTATCAAATTGTAGTTTACATGGCTTATCCAAAACAGGTGAAGGAGTATTGGATCTTAGGCATTTGTACATATACGCAAAGTTAGGGCAGGATGCGAAAAGAAATCGGCCTTGGCGAACCAAAGTATCTGCTTCCTGAGTAAGCCCCGTTTTGCGTAGGCAGCTTACCAAGGTGCTTAATGCGCTTGGGCACCCTGGGTCTAATGATACCAATTCTCGAAGAATGACAATTGTTTCTTTTAACCTGCCCATTTTTCGCGATGTCGTAACCAGCTTTTTCAAGTTTGGGAGCCAGTTAGGGGCTAATTCCCTTACTTTTGAAAAGCAAGCGAAGGCTTGGTCTCTTCCATTTTTTCCTTGCATTTCCCAAGCCCTTCCCAAAAGGTGTAATACTGTTGGGTTTTCGGGGAAATTGGTCAACGTTTTTTTGGCGATCTCCTTGGCGCTGCGCCAGTCTTGGCAACGCAAGTGCAATCTGATTAATAATTTGTCCCAATTTAGATCATGTGCATTTGGGTTTGATGTTGAAAAACGGTTACGATTAATAATCTTCAAGCAGGCATCCCATAGTCCCGTTCGATAAAATCCGAGGGCCAAATGGAATTCACGGCTGGTTTTGAAATACAGATCGCCCACGAATCGCCTCCTTGCGAACACGCGGATAAATTTTCAAAAGTTTAACTCAAAAATTCTTTTGGGGGCAAGGGAAGTTGTTAAGCGTTTGGCAAATTCTTTTTATCGGTTCATTAAACAAAGAGAGGTGCAGGTTCAATCCCTCCACCCCTCTGGCTTGGAATCCTTGAAATCCTGTCTCTTATACACATCTGACGCTGCCGACGATACTCCTT
>CAWUOD010000417.1:0-3664 GCA_963923115.1 uncultured Singulisphaera sp. | reverse complement strand
TCTCTACAATTGCATCAGCTATCACATCTGGTAGTCCGTATACGGCAACCATTTCTGCTACTACAAGCGGCATCATAACCGGGGGTAATGCCCTTACCTCGGGAGCCACTATCCCTTCCGTGACAGGCTTGGGAGGCAACAATTACAACAACAGCGTTTGGACTCTTAAAAACGGCCAGGGAGCTTATTCCACAATTTCGAACGATGTACTCACGCTTACCCAAAGCAACAATGGCAGTCAATTTAACTCCTATTGGTACAACAATTCGATGTCGGGGCTGGCGACCACGCCTTGGACAGCTTCTTTCACCTATACCAACACAAGTGGAACCACTACGGATGGTTTTTCGTTTTCCATCCAAACACAGGGAACCGGGGCATCGGGTGGTATTTGGTACGGCACAGGCATCAACCCAAGCCTGGTGGTGGCCTGGGATGAGTATAACAACGGCCTTGGCGGCACCAAACTCGGTGTCAGCACAGGTGGAAACACTATCGGCTTTGGCGACTCAGTCGCTCCTGTCAACCTGATTAGCACCAACACACCCACAAATATAGTTCTTGGTTATGACGGAGTGGGCACACTTACCGTCACAATGACCCAAGGCACCAACACATTTACGAAATCCTATGGCGTAAATCTTTCCGGATTGAATAGCAATGCTTACATGGGATTTGCGGGGGGCCAAGGTGGCGCAAAGGCCACAACCACGATTAGCAATTTTGTTTTTCGTCCACAGTCCGCTCCGGTTTACGCAAGCCTGCCGGATTTGAACATTAGCGGGGCGTTTTCTGTCCAGGCATGGGTAAACACCACAAATAATACAAATGCCAACCAACGAATCATCGATTTCGGCTACGATGCCGGAACGGATAATATTGTTCTGGCCTATAACGGATCTGGTGGTTTTTATTTATGGACTGCAAATAATGGCACCCAAAGATCAATTACCACTCCATCTTCTTTCAATGTAACCAACAACACCTGGCACCAGGTTTCCGCCACCTCGGACGCCAATGGAAACGCGGCGATCTATGTGGATGGGGTCCTTGCGGTAACCGGAACCATTTCGGTGCCCCGCTCCATTGCACGCGCCAACAGTTATTGGGGTAAAAGCAACTGGTCCAACGATCCCTCCTTTCAAGGACAACAGGACGAACTTCGCATATGGAACCGCGCGCTTTCATCCTCGGAAATTGCCGCCAATTATAATTGGTCGTTACAAGGCACACAAAATGGTCTTTTGGCAAACTACCATGCGGATGAAACATCGGGGACAACCACCACACTCGCCGACTCCTCGGGAAATGGCAAAACTGCGACCATCAACTCCAATTCCTATCCCCAATCATTCACCAATGGCACATACGCGAGCGGATCCAAAGGCGCGGTCTACATACAAACATTATACCAATACTCCAGCACCAATCTTCCCACGCAATGCACGGTATACGGTACAAATAGCTCCAATTGGGTAACCCCCATGCTGTTCCAGGTGGGGGGCACATCCAGCAGCCCCACCTACACCCTGGTTGCGAGTTCATCCCCTTTTATCCCCGCCTTTGGAAGGCGAAGCATCCAGCTTTTGAACTTTGGTTCCGGGGCATTTGTTCCAGGCAACACTTATGTCATTGGTTTTTCTGACAGAAACGGCATTTCAGGAACCGTAAACACCGGAAATATTGGACAAATTCAAGGCACAACTTCCACCCCAGGGTGGGTACAGACCAACGATCTAACCTCTTCCGCAACACCCCTCGCCACCACTTTCAACAGCAACAATTGGTTCGCCACAACATGCAACTACAACATGTCCGTTCAAACCGGGGTCTACCTATCCACGGCATCGGAATCCCTTTACCTCCAAAACGGATACAATATTCATTGGTCCGAATCGGGCGTTTACAATTCGGTCTTCTCGACGGGTGGTCTCGACGCCGGACTTCACCTGAACAAAATGACCAACACCACCCTTCCGATCAATGTATCGGGCACGGTTGACCTGACCCTTGCCCTGGATAGCTCCAACAATCTGGTTGTGGGTTCCAATGCCACTTGGTCCGCCAACGCCAGTCTTTCCAATCTGAATCTGGGCATCGGCCTGGGATATCTTGACAGCCAAATCCAGGGCGGCAGCTATTCGCTATCCACTTCCGCCGCGGCGTCATTGCCCGGCGGAGCGACAGGCGGCGTCTCGAATACCAGCGGTGTCGTTTCCAGCCTGTCCGGCTTTACCTCCGCAAACGCGTCCAATTTTGCCCAAACCTCGGGAACCATAACGGTAAGTGGCAGTATGCCCTTTACAGGGCAAATTGGCGGCCAGGCGTTCACCTCCACCCCGACCGCCACCCTCGCCTCCCAATCCAATGTTTCCACCATGGGGTATACGCAACCACTGTGGAACCTGACTGGTTTTGGAAATTATCTGGCACTGGCCCAATTGGACGCGGCAGCGCTTGTCAACAGCGGCCTGAACAACGCTGGAGGCAGCCTGGCTTCGGTTTCACAAACAAGTTGGCAAAATGTTCCTTTTAGCAACGACAATGTGGGAAACACCTACAACTGGGGAGGCGGGCTGGATACGGCGGCCGCCAAATTGTATCAAAATCCGCTCGTTATTGTCGGCCAATCCCGAATTCAGGGATCCCTGCCCCAAAACAACTATGGCGCCAAATTCACCATCTTCCGCGGGGCACAATCCACCATCTTCAACCTCACCGGCAATCTGAACACCGACTCCATTACAGTCCAGCCCACATCAACTTCGGTTGCCGCGCCTATCGCCTTCCACTTCAATCAGTTGTTGGCGGGAACCGGTCTTGCATGCCGTGAACAACCCACCCATCCGGGCTTTCTTGAGTTTTATGCGATCGATGCCGAAATCACGGGTTTTACCATGGACCCGAGCAATTCGAATGTCAATGGAAACCAATCGGCCAACGGCTTTACCCAATTGGGATTCTTTGCGGATCAGTCATCCTCCGATTCCCTTCAAAACAGCAGTTTTGAAGGCCCCAATGTTGGAACATGGGCCAACAACCCCGCGGGTTCGCAGTGGGTTTTCAACACAGACTCTAATGCAAGTAACGGCATCACGGTGGGAGGATACTGGATTTCGGGGACCCCTGCCGATGGCACGCAATTCGCCTACATGGCCAACGCTTCCACTTCCAGCCCTCTCCCGACAATCAGCCAAAATCTGGTGGATATGGACGCTGGCTCATACCAGGTTACCTTTAGCGCAACAAAGGATGTCAATTTTCAGGGATGTGATCTCAAGGTCACCATCGATGACACAACTCTCCAGTTTTCAGTGAATGGAACAACCTATTCCCATTTGCCCGGATCCCTTTTAACCTCGAGCCAATTCCAATCCTTCACAAGCAACGCGATTACCCTTACGGCGGGCAACCACACCTTGAAATTCAAGGGACTGATACCCTCCGGCACCACCGCCGAAGCCCGTATCGGCATCGACAAAGTCTCCATTATCACCCAAACCCTCACCGCCCAAACCGGAACCTATCCCAACTTCAACACCCTTCAGGGGATGATCGACCTGCTCAACCAGCAAAATCTGGTTGGCCAGGCGACAACACCCGCGGCTCTGCCCTACACTGACACGGCCTCCGGGCAGGTTTACATCAATGGTGGCCAAACTTA
>CAWUOD010000416.1:0-3666 GCA_963923115.1 uncultured Singulisphaera sp. | reverse complement strand
GTTTGGGGTCGATCTTGTTCTTTTCGAAGGTGTCAGGGGTTTCAACGGCATCGACGCGAATCAGCTTGATGCCGAGATCCTGGGCGAAGGTGCAATAGCCCAAAAAGGCGGCAAGGTACGGCGCGGGATCTTCAACAGAGATCAGTTTGAACGACCAAAGGTCGGGAGCGATACCTGAGAAGCCAAGGCCATGGTCGGCGACTTCCTTTTTGAGGCGCTCGCGGGAGGCCTTGGTGGGATGGGATTTCGGTGTGGGATGCTTGCCGAAGCTGCCAAGTTCGACACCATCAAGCTTCAGATCCTGAAGTCCATGGAGGATCTTGTGGAAATCGATCTCCTCCTTCTGATTGAAAACATACGCCCAGGAACCGATGCTTATCTTCTTGCCCATGAGGAACTCCTTGCTAGAGAGGTAAACAGAGAATCTACAAATTTCATGAAGCTTAAGCGACCACCTGGTCAAGTACGGGGGTGGCTTCCCGCGGGTCAATCCTTCCAGCGGGAAACCAGGAGGCCGATTTATTTTCCCTTCCTGTGATCGCCAACGGCCGGGGCGCAAGGATTTACGCCCGGTCCGAAGTAGCGTAGGGTGACAAGTGGTTCGGTCCCCGTGTTCTGAAAGGTCACGCCCGCGTTGGCGGCATCGTGGGTGACAAAGTATTCATCGCATGTGAGTTCGCCGAAGCGTATCATCGCCGGGGTTTCAAGTGGATGGCGACCGATCGATCCCACTCCCTGCATGGTGATCAGTCCATATGCGCCGTTGTCCCTGATCGTCACTTTTCGACCAGGTTCAACGGTCAGCTCCTTGGAGCTGAAGAGTTCCTTGCCATTGATTTTCCCATAAACGACCCAGCGGTCGATATACCCGGCGGATGCGGTGTCGCCATCCGGAATCGGCTCAAGATAATGGGCGTCCTTGAAGTTGGGATTGACATTTCCCTCCCAGTCGAGCTGGCCGACAATGAAATCGAGGTCTTTTTGCTTGTCTTCTGGCATATCCCTTACAAGCATGTTCCAGGGCACATGGCGCCCATCAACCATCGACTGGTACATACCGAACACATCCGAGCCCCACTGTGGTTCGTATGTCACCAGGCTTCCGGGGGCGTGAAGCACGCAAGGCGGAACAAGCCATCCGGTTCCGGGCTTGAGCTTGTAGGCCTTGGAATAATTCAGGATACCGTTGTCACCGTCGTTCCAGCGCTCCAGGCAGCGGCGGATGTCCTCTCTGGTTGTTCCCGGTTCAAGTCCGAAAAATGTGTAGGGGAAGTTGTTGCCAACGCCGTTAAGCTGGGGCGGAAAATAGTAGGATTCGGGTTTTCCTTGCTGGCCAACCTGCGCGGCTTGCTCTTCGGATTGGTGCATATGGTGGGGAATGGGACCCATATTGTCAAAAAACTTGGAGTAGACCGGCCATCTCTTGTAGGTGTCCCAAATGGACTTGCCGACAAGTTTTGCGCCTTCGAGGCCGATAGCCTCGGCGAGGGTGAATGCCCTCCTGCCTTCGTGAACCACATAACTAAGGCCTTCGTCGATTTCCCGGTTGTCATTGGCGGCAGGAGTGGTGGAGGAGAACCAGCGCTCATCAATTCCGCCGCGGTGGGCGCCAAAGGCATAGATGTCGTCGGGATGTAGTTTCATGCGTCTGCCCGGCATCAGAAATGACCGGGGGACCCAGTTTGGGGCCAAACGAAGGATGCCCTCCGAGCCTTCCAAAGCTTTTTGAACCAGTTGCGCGGAAGGCGCTGGGAGCCTTGATTTTGCAACCATTGGGGCCGACATCGAAAAGGCTCCAGGGAAAAAATAGCAAAAGCCTGGGGAAGGTCTGAAACAATTGACCTGTTGTTGCGTATAGAGTAATGAGGGCCTGCCGCCCACCTTCCTGGATATTTCCACGGAATTTTTTCCCGGGAATACCGTAAGATAAGAGTGAGGCCAATCCGTTTGGAGCAATCCTTACCCGGCCCTCCAAGTTGAACCGTTGTTTTTGCGGGGTGTTCCCCCAAAATATGGGTCTGCCCAAACCCCGGTTCGCCAGCCAACTTGGAGTATTTTTGGAGGTCCTGTTGGCGGGACACGAAGAGGTTTTTTTTGGAATGAGTGAAGTTCTCAAAAGCAGTGCCCGTATGGTGATTGTGGCCCATCCCAGTGAGTTAGCCCGCAAAACAATTGCCGATCACTTGAGGGGTTGTGGATGGAATGTGATTTCTGTTGATACATGTGGCCAGCTCTATAAGCGGATGCAAGCCTGGCCCGGTTCCCAAGTGATCCTGTATACCCAAATGCCTGATGAATCGGGCTATCTCGCTTGCAGTAAAGCCCTGAAATCCCAACCCACGACCCAGGTCTACCTTGTGGATGACCATGCGGATGGGGTGAATCAAAGTCTCGCCACCTTTGTTGGTGCCGCAAGCTATGGATCCATGAAAAAAGTGCTTGGGGATTTTTGTGGTAAGGCGAAAACCAGAATCTAATTGATGCTCTGCAGATTGTTCTGGCATGAACCCCGCAGGAGGCGACTCCTGCGGGGTTTTTCTTTGGAATTCCCGATTATGAAGAAAACAAACAAGGGGGGCCGGCCGCTCGATGAATGGCCCCATCCACCCCGCTGCCGCCAAGGAGCGAATTTTTGGCGGCGTTCACAATACCATCCACTTTCAGTGTGGTGATATCTCCCACGAAGATCCGGATTCTGTCCCGAATGGCGGAACTCATGGGTATCCTTCCACAGGGATTTGGGTGAGTTATTTCAGCTCAAAGATACATTCGATTTCGACAGGAATATTCCCCGGGAGGACATTGGTCCCGATGGCGCTGCGGGCGCCCACCCCAGCGTCCTCGCCAAATACTTCAGCCATCAATTCGGAAAATCCGTTGATCACTTTGGGGTGGTCAAGGAAGTCGTCGGCGGAATTAACCAGGCCCAATGTTTTTACCAAACGGGAAACCTTGTCCAGGGAACCGATTTGATCCTTGACAGTGGCCAGAATGTTTAGTCCCACCGCCCGGGCGGCTTCCTTGCCTTGTTCCAGGGTAAGGGTTTGGCCAAGGCGGCCATTGGTCGGGGTGGTCGCCGAAATGCGCGCGGGGCCATGGCCAGAGACATAGAGCATGTTGCCCGTTTTGACCGCCATTTTGTATTTGGCTACAGGGGTGGCGGGCTTGGGAAGAGTCAGGTGGAGTTCCTGAAGCTTTTGTTCCGGTGTGGACATGTGTGCCTCGTTTGTCTTGGTTTGGGTGTGTGAGGAAAAAAATTCAGCCAGTAGAGGTTTTATGAATAGCGCCCCGTTGGGAAGGACCATTTCCCGGGCATTTTTGGGTTTTCTTGAGGGGTTTTTAGCGATTAGGGTTTGCGGTTTTCCATCGCAATTTCGCTGTGGGCGGAAATGAATTCCAGCATTTCCCGGGTTAAAGGATCGAACTCATTGACCACGGCAAACGCAATAATCGAGGCATGGGAACGCTTGGGGATTCGAAGGATTTTCGCCTCGACTTTTTTTTCCCGGAGCCTTTTGCTAAATTCCCTGGCCATTTTTTCACAACCTGCCAAATCATCCGCGCCATAAGCCAACAAAAACGGTGGCTCCTTTCCCGTGGTGTGGTGAATAGGTGAGGCGTCTGTAAGCATTTGCGCGTCGGATCCCAAAACCATCTGGGTCAATA
>CAWUOD010000415.1:0-3669 GCA_963923115.1 uncultured Singulisphaera sp. | reverse complement strand
CCTATTCTTTGTAAACCCCTTTCTTTAGAGCAAAATTATCCTTCACGGCGTTGCCTATGCCTCCCTTCGGGTCCGAAAGCGGCGAAAGATCGACCAAACGACAAAGGCGACAAAAAGGACCGCGACCGCACCCACACGAAACAAGGTCATCGCCAAGTCCCTGTCCGCATCATTCCAGGAGTTCAAAGGAACGGAGTACCCCATCGTTTGGCTTTGGGCGGGACGGGACACAGGTTTGATTTCCGAGGAGGGGAGAAAAATCACCTCGGCCCCGGTCGAGCGAATCTCGGTATAGTCCTCAAACTCGGTCAGGAAGAGCGGTTCCTCCCCTTTGCGGACCGGCAGTTTCAAGTCCCGCATCACCTGTTCCTCCACTGCCGGCGTCAATTTTCCCGCGAAGGGGATCGACCGGGTCCATGGGGAATCAAGCAATTTGGCATCGTGGGCTTCCTGGGAAAGGAAATAGACCCGCAACAGTCTTTCATTGATCCTGGTATTGGGCCTGGGTTGTTGTTCCCGTTTGGGTTCGCGATAGGGATAAAAAGGCTTGTCCGCCTTGAAGCTCATCCGGATGGTGGAACCCATGAAGCCGGGTAATGTGTTTCCTTCTTTGGATTTCGCCGCGATCTTGTAAGCCGTGAGGATCCATTTGTCCCTCAGATAGGGGACGAGCCAATCCTCGATTTCCGGACTTGAGGGATAGTCGTTTTTCTTGAGCCATTCCGACAATGCCTTGGCGTCCGTCGCCTCAAGAATGGTCGCATCGAAATTGCCAACCTGTTTTTTTTCGAGAACCCGGACGGCATCGGGCATGAAGCGTGCGGCGGGCAAGGATTTCTTTTCGAACGGTTCCGGGCGCGGAGGAGGAGGCGGATTGGTGAACCGCTGGAGCTCACCAAACACCGTGTCACCCACATCCACAAGATCCGGCTTGGTGGGTGTGGGAACAAGAAACGCAAGATCCGCCGAGTCCGTCACAAACCGGGCGCGGCGGATAAAGTGTTCGGTTTTGGTTTCCGCGTCCCAGAAGATGACCGCGGTCTCCTCGGCGATGCGTATGGGCATCCCGTTTCGCCCAATGGGCAGACACGCTCTGGAGGGGAGGGCGACCAGCACGAAAAAGAGCGTGGCCAGAAGACCGAATAAAAGACTCCGAAACATGGCAAAACTCCAGGAATTCCGGACAGGGGGAACGGAGTTTCCACCACCAGGCCTTCCCCCCCGTCGAGCCAAACAAATGGAGGGGGACTGACTTTGGCGGATTACTTTTTCTTGACGATCATCTTGTCCAAAAACTCCTCGTTGGTTTCCGTTTCGAGAAGCTTGCGCACAAGCCGGTCCATGCCTTCGACGGGAGCCTGATCCACCAGGACCCGCCGCAGGGTCGCTATGCGCGGTCCCAGTTCGCCGAGAAGTTTCTCCTCCTTGCGGGTTCCCGATTGGGCAATATCCAGGGCGGGATAGATGCGCCGATCGGCGAGCTTGCGGTCGAGGACAAGTTCCATGTTGCCTGTGCCCTTGAGCTCCTGGAAGATCACATCGTCCATGCGCGAGCCGGTCTCGATGAGAGCCGTGCCCATGACGGTGATGGATCCACCCTCTTCGAACGCCCGGGCGCAACCGAAGAGCTTCTTGGGAACATCGAGCGCCTTGGAGTCGACACCACCCGTGAGGGTGCGACCGCTGTTGGAAGCTTTGTTGTAGGCGCGGGCCAGACGGGTCAGACTGTCCAGGAGGATGAACACCGGCTTGCCCATTTCGGCAAGACGCCGCGCGCGGTTGAGCACCAGTTCGGCAAGACGCACATGCTGGCTGGCGTCCTTGTCGGAGCTGGAGGCGAGAACATCGCCCCGCACGGTGCGCTTCATCTCGGTGACTTCCTCGGGCCGCTCGTCGATGAGCAGCACGATCAGGTGCATGTCGGGATGATTGGCGGAGATCGCCTGGGCGATGTGCTGAAGCAGAACCGTCTTGCCTGTGCGGGGAGGCGCGACGATCAGTCCACGCTGGCCACGACCAATCGGAGTAAGCAGATCCATCACACGGGTGGTGACCGGTTCGCGTCCGGTCTCCAGAACGATCCGTTGGTTGGGATCGATCGGAGTGAGGGTGTCGAAATCGCGCGGCGCGTATTCGCCCAGCGGCACATCTTCGACCGTGTCGATCCGCAAAAGCCTCGGCCCCTGGCCTGGAAGGTTGCGGGGATCGCAATAGCCACCCAACTTCAATCCTTCGCGCAGGCCGAACCGCTGGATCAGGTGTGGGGGCACAAAGATGTCGGTCGGATGCGAGGCCAGGTTATGGACCGGGTTGCGCAGGAAGCCGTGTCCCTTGGAGGGGTGGATTTCCAGAATGCCCGAGACCGCCAAAAGGTCGGTGGGAACCGGAAGGGTCGAACCGGGAATGATGTTCGCCTCGGGATTGACCACCGGGGCCCCTTCCACGGCGGTGAACTCATCGGGGAATCCGGCTTCGGGAATAAAGCCCAAACCCGGTTGCCCCTGGTTTCCCGGGAAACCGGCAGGCGGGTTTTGGGGATATCCACCATAGGCATTCATATCGCCACGACGGGGCCGACGCCCACGCGGGCCAAAGTTGGGTCCGCCCTGGGGTCCATAGCCTTGGGGGCCAAAGCTTTGGGGGCCGTAACCTTGCGGTCCGTAGCCTTGTGGACCAAATCCCTGGGGTCCAAAGTTTTCGTAGCCTTGTGGACCATAACCCTGGGGGCCGTAACCCTGGTGCGTATTGGGGTATCCGCCTTCCATCGGGGCGTTTCCATAAGGATCGTACGCGCCCCGTTGCCTTGGTGGTCCGCCCTGGAAGTTACGGTGGCCCTGGTTGCGGAAATCGGGATTACGCGCCCCACGAGGTCCATATCCGCCATTTCGGCCACGGGGTTGACGATCGTAGCCCCGGCCGGGGGGGCCACCCTGATACGGATGTTGGGATGGGTGTTGGGGATATCCACCTTGTTGCTGGTATCTTTGCTGGGGGTATCCGCCTTGCTGGGGGCCCTCGCCGGGACCACGCTGGTATGGGCCAGCGGGTGCACCACCGGGGTAGTCGGCCTGTGTTCCCGGATATTGGGAAGCATCCGGGGCTGGACCGGCGGTGGATGATTCGTCCGGGGGATTCGGGTAATCGCTCCTTGTCGAGGGGACTTGCCCTTCGGACCAACTGTTGGATTCATCGGATTGGCCGCGTTCGCCGGGAATATGTTCCTGGGTGTTTCGGCCGCCCGAATAGGGGTCGGCTTCGCGGCTTTCATAAGCGGCTTCAAAGCTGGCGGCCCGGGCATCCTCGCGCATCCGGGCATCGTCCGCCGGGTTCTCCGAACCGGAATTTTCCGGTTCCTGATCATTTCGGGCCTGATTTTCGGAGATCAGTCGGCGACCCTTGCGTGGGGCAGCGACGCGACGACCGCGGGGGCGCGGCGACTGCCTGTCAAAGTCGGGGGCCTCAGCGTGGCTTTCACCGGGGAAGGCTTCGCCGGGGTAGTCGGAGTTTTCGGAGTTTTGCGCCCCCTGTAGGGGATATTCCCTTGTGTACGGAGTTGCCGGATCGTCCATGTCGCCATCAAAGGTGCCGCTTCCACCCGGAGCCCTGGCCGGGCGGCGCGGGGGAAGGGTGGGGGTCGCCTGTTCGGACGGATTCGGGGTGGTTCCACCG
>CAWUOD010000414.1:0-3685 GCA_963923115.1 uncultured Singulisphaera sp. | reverse complement strand
TGGGTACATCATGGGGGTAGTAGTGCTCCAAATTGTGGGAGCAATAGATCGCGTCAAACTGGTTGGGTTCGAGATTTGACAGGGTCCTGGCGTCGCAGACAATATCGGGCGAACCTTTTGGATCGATATCCAGAAGGAAATGCTCGAAATCCTTGTACTGGTCCGGCAAGGGGATGTCTTTGCTGCCTCCCCCGACATTTAAAACTTTTTTCATGAAACAACCATGTTTCCGTGGGGGGCCAAAGATCGGTGTGGCCAGTCCGATTATCATTTTCGGGCGCAAGGGACCCGGAGCCAAAAGTATGCCGATCTTTTTTGTGGGTCATGGATTCCTTGGGAAACACGCCGGAAAACGCGTCCCGAACAGACATTTTAACTCCATACCCGCAACTAACCCTGTTGTATGGAGCCGATGGGAAGCGACATCACCAATAGCCTCCGGTGGAAAGCCAATAAAGTAAACCAAAAGGGAAATTTCTGAACGATTGACCCAGGAACCAGGCAAACCGGTTTTTCCACTTTCCGGTCCAACCCCATCAACCATCGTGCAAAACCCTCAAACCCTTGATCACGCCATCCAGTCACACCAACAGGGACGGTTGGACCTCGCTCAAAGTCTATATGAGGAGATCCTTGCCGGGGATTCCACAAACGCCACGGCCCACCATTTTTTGGGTCTCCTCCATCACCAAAAGGGTGATATTCCCGCCGCCCTGGAACATATGAACACTTCCATACGGCTGAGTCCGAACGAGGCTTTTTTTTTGGTGAACATGGGCAATTTGCTTAAGGATTTGGGAAGGTTTGAAGAATCAGCAGAAGCCTACATAAAGTCCATCGCGATCAATCCCGCGCAAGCGGTGGCCCACTACAACCTGGCCTATCTTTACCAGTTGATGGGTCGAATGGATGAGGCCCTTTTCGGCTATCGCGAGGCATTGAAAATCGAGCCGAATTTTGCGTTGGCGTGGATCAAAATTGGTCGGTTGTTTTTGGAGAAGGGGAATCCGGATGAGGCCATCAGTAATTTCGAGGCGGCTATCCGGATAGAGCCCTCCCTCGCCGAGGCCTATTTTCATTTGGGGGATTGTTACGAAAAGAAACAACTGTGGGAGGAATCGTGCAAAGTCCTTCGGAAGGCCGTGGAGTTGTCTCCCCATTTTGCCGAGGCACATAACAATCTTGGGCTCGCATTGAGGGAGCTGAATCTTTTCGCCGAGGCCCGGCAGGCGTTTTTGAGAGCCATCGAGTCAAGCAGCCATTTTCCCGATCCGCGCTTCAACATCGGCCAGTTGGACCATGATGCCGACAGGATGGAGGAAGCCCACGGATGGTTCAGAAAAGCGCTGGAAATTGATCCGAACAACGCGCAGGCCCATCTTTGTCTTGGGAATTATTTCAACAAGCTTGGGCAACCGGAAGTCGCGATGACATGGCTGCGCAAAGCATTGGAGATCCGCCCCGATTTTCCACAGGCACTAAACAACCTCGGAAATATCCTTCTTGGGCTCAGGCGCAACAAGGAATCGATCGAGGTGTTGGAGACCGCTATCCGCCAAAAACCCGACTTCCATGAGGCCCATGCCAATCTTGGGAATAGCTACAAGGAGATGGGATTGCCCGATTTGGCGGAGACGACCCTTTTGGAGGCGATTCGTCTGAAACCGGATTTCGCGGCGGCCCATTCCAATTTGGGAAACGCCTATTTCGATCAGGGAAAAATGGACCAGGCGATCGCGAGTTATAAAAAAGGGATTGATTTAAAACAAAATGATCGCGATTTTATCCCCAACTATCTGTTCGCGCTTAATTATGGGACACAATTGGGCGAAATGGAAATTTGCGAGGAGCACAAGCGACTTTGCCATGAGTTTTTCGACCATTTGACCGATTCCGCGCCTCCCTGTGACAATGACAGGGATCCGCAACGGAAATTGCGCGTCGGGTATGTTTCCCCGGATTTTTGGATGCACCCGGTGGCCCGGTTCATGGTCCCGCTACTTGAAAATCATGATCGGAAGGAAGTGGAGGTTTTTGCCTATTCCTCACGCTTCCTCAAGGACCCCATTACCTTCGAATGCCAAAAAAGAATTGACCATTGGCGGGAGGTCCACGGTCTCACAGACGCGGAGCTTGCCCAGATCATTCGCAAGGACAAGATCGACATTTTGGTCGATCTGACCATGCACTCGCGCGATTGCCGTCCAAGGGTTTTCGCCATGAAGCCCGCCCCGGTCCTGGTATCGTATTTGGCTTATGCCGGAACCACCGGGCTCAAGGCGATGGACTACCGGTTGACGGACATCTATCTCGATCCGCCAGGAAAGAAAACTTACGCGTTCACGGAAAAACCGCTTCGGCTGCCCGTTTGTTGGTGGAATTTTCAGTTGCCTCCCGGTGTGCCTTTTCCGGAGGTCGCTCCCGCACCCTGCGTGAAAAACGGGTTTGTGACTTTCGGAAGTCTTAATAATTTCGGCAAGGTGAACCCGATTGCCCGGGAGGCCTGGGCTGCCATCCTTGCGGAAGTCCCCGGTTCGAAACTGCTTCTGCATATCAAACACACGCGCATACGGGAAAACATCATCCAGTTCTTTGAGGAGAAGGGAGTTTCCGCGGACCGTATTCAGATGATTGGGTATCAGGACGGTCCCGATTACATAAAGACTTATCACCAAATCGACATCGCGTTGGACCCATTCCCCTTTGCTGGTGGGACCACAACCTTCGACTCCCTTTGGATGGGGGTGCCTGTGGTGACCCTTGCCGGGGAACGGGCTGTGGGGCGTGGCGGGTTGAGCATCATGTCTACCCTGGGAAGAAAGGAATGGGTCGGTTACTCGATTGAGGAATACAAAAAAATTGCCATCCGGCTGGCCGGGGATTTCGAGGGGCTGACCAAAATTCGGGCATCCTTGCGCGCCGAGATCGCCCAATCGCCCCTCATGGATTCGCCGATGTTCGCCCGGGAGGTGGAAAAACATTATCGGGCGATTTGGAAGGAATGGTGCGCCAATCAGAATGGCAGACCATAACCACCCGGAGGTCGGGGCCTGACCATGGCCCAAAACATTTTGTCCAAATGTCTTTGGCCAGATATCAGGAATTGCAGTTAGCGGCTAGCGGAAGCCTTTGAGTTTCACGATGCTTTTGATGGAGGTGACGTGGATTCTCGTTTCCGTAACCCCGCTGAAATCCTCGATCACCAGGTAGTCGGCTCCGACTTCAATCACCTTTTGGCCAATCTTCAGATCGTTCATCAGGGTGATCTCGTAACGCCCGGCATTTTCCCGGATATTCAACAATTGGCCTTCCCGGAGTGCTGCCAAAAATCCCTGTCCCTGTTTCACCTGGCTTGCCATGGTTGTAGTGAAAACGCCGCAAAACAACAATCCGGAAAGCAAAAGGATGGCTGGTAGACGATTCATTTTTGGTATTCCTTTTCGGTGGTGTTTGGAGGTTCAGTAAGGGGCCTTCGGGTGGGTGGCTTTTGGGTCTGGCAAGGGAACCGGGCTATCGCGAAATTTGCCGGAAGCAACAGTGGGAAATCGACAGGATTCAACAAAAAAGGCAGTCGGGTCGAAACCCAACTGCCTTTTCAGCGGAGAGGAAGGGATTTGAACCCTTGGTACTATTGCTAGTACACAGCATTTCCAGTGCTGCACCTTCGGCCGCTCGGTCACCTCTC
>CAWUOD010000413.1:0-3686 GCA_963923115.1 uncultured Singulisphaera sp. | reverse complement strand
ATAATGTGCAATATATATAATAGTATCATTTGAAATGGTTTTTGTCATCGACAATCCATTCCCAAATCCCAGGTGGCCATTTGGATTTTTGGGTGGGACAGGCCACAGGCTTGGTGGGGCTAAAAATATTCTGAACCGCCCTCAAAAGAAGAGAGAACCCACCGATTTTTTTCCGCTGTTGGGGGTTAACCCGGCTGGCCGCGAACAGGCCAAAAGGGAGTTGCCGAAAAAAAAATAGCAGAAAGGGGTTTCGCCTAAAACCGTCGTTGTCGTTGCTGGAGATACCCGATCAGCGCCTTGTCGAAATTGACGCTTGTGTCCAAAGGCACATAGTCGATGTTCGAGCGGCCCAACTGGTCCGCGAGTTCCTTGCGGAACGCCTCCATGGCCTCGATGTAATCCGCGCGCACGGCCCGGGCATCGAGGGTCATCTTGTCGGGCGTCTCGATATCGTGAAACTCGGTCAGTTGATCAAAGGGGAAGCGGATCTCCGCCTCGTCCAGCACATGGAACACGATCACCTCGTGTCCGGCGAAGCGCAACCGCCTCAGCCCATCGATGACAGGCTCGGTTTCGGTGAGCATATCCGAAAAGAGCATCACCAGGCTTTTGTGGCGCATCAGCGGCTGAAGCTGCTTGAGAGCGGCGCCGGGATCGGAGACCCCCTGGGGCTTGAGGCCGCCCAATAGGGATATCATCGCTCCCAAATGGCTCCGTTTCGATTTGGGCGGCAGACTTTGGTGGATCTTCTCGTTGAACACCGCCAGCCCCACCGGGTCCTGCTGGCGGATCATCAAATACGCGAGAGCCGCGGAAAGGCTAACCGCATAGTCAAACTTGGTCAGTTGCTGACGGAAGGTCCAACCCATCGAACCGGAGGAATCGAGCACCATCCAGCCCGACATGTTCGTCTCGGCCTGGAACTTTTTGACATAATGTTTCTCGGTCTTGGCGTAGACATTCCAGTCGATGTCCTTGATGTCATCGCCGGGGTTGTATTTGCGGTGTTCGGAGAATTCGACGGAAAAACCCTGGAAGGGGCTGGCATGCAGGCCGGAGAGAAATCCCTCGATGATAAAGCGGGCCCGCAGGTCAAGCCGCTCCACCTGGCGGATGACATCGGGCCGGAGGTATTTCTCGACATTGCTCAACTAAAACTCCTCCAGAAGGAGGCCGCCATTTTTATCGAAGAACCCGGCCTCGTCGATTTGGTAGACCCCATCGGTCTCCTGGGCGAGGTGTTGGGCCAAGCCGCTCATCAAACGGTCAAGGCCCGATTCGTCCTGATGGTCGATTGGCCGGCGCAGGGTGATCACCTGTTTGGCAAGCGCCACCTTCTCCATCAACATCGGAACATTGGGCGAATAGTCGCAGGTTTCGATGTACGCAGCCCAGGTGTTCAGGTCGTTTCGCACGGAAGGATCGGCCGCGCCATAGGTCTCGATGGTCAGGGGAGACCCATCCCCCCATCGGATCTCGGCGTGGTACCACCCCAGATCGTCCCCTTTGAGATGGACACGGGCCTGGGGCACAAGCTCCAAAGCAGCGCGTTCCAGGCGGGCCGGGTCCGGGTTCCGGTCAAGTGAACCGAAAACCCGGCTCCAGGCAGCAGCCATACTCTTCTCCGGGAAGTTGCTCAGGGGACGGGAATCGTCCCCATTTTCAAAACGACTACTTGAGGACCACCGGAGCCGCTTCGGTCCCGTTAAGCGCCTTGAGGTAGTTGACCAGATCCTTCTTTTCCTGCGGGGTCAGGCCCAGCTTGAGAGGAATGATCGGTTGGCCATCGGCGGTGACGAAGGGAGCAGGTCCGTTGACGGGCTTCCCTTCCGCCTTGGCCAAAAGCCACGCTTTTTCGGCTTCAAAGTCGCGCATCTTGATGTCCAGGGTCGGGTTGGCGTTGCCCCCCTTGTCATAGAAATCGACGACGGCTTCCAGGGTCGCTTCGCTGCCATCGTGCATGTAGGGAGCGGTGTTGAGAAGTTGGCGCAAAGGCGGGGTCTTGGTCGCTCCGACAAGCGCGGGGTTTTTTTGCCCGGTGGGTTGTGCGCCAAAACGGAACAGGTCCCCTTCGGGTAGTTTGCCGTCCTTGGCCCCTACGCCGAGATTGTGGAAATCGGAATCGGTGAAGCTATCCCCCACATGGCAGCTATTGCAGCGCGCCTTCCCGAGGAAAATCGCTTTACCGCGCGCGATCGAGGCGCCTGTTTCGGAAATGGTCTTTTCATCCTTGAGATCGAAGGCTTTGATGATGTCCTCGTCCTTGTTGGCGAGGGCTTTTTTCAGGACGACTTCAACATCCTTCCCTTCCAGAACGGGCTTGGCCGGAACATCCGAATCTTCCAGGCGCTTGCGCATGGCGATCTCGGCGCGATCCGCGACGGCATCGCCTGTGAGGACAAGGCGCTCGTAGGTGGCGATGGCTTTGGCGACGCCGTCCCGTGTGGGACGGTGACCGAAGACTTCCTCGAAGGCCTTCACATAGGAGGCATCCTTGGAGATTCGCTCGATCAGCTTGAACCAGGCGTGTCCCTTTCCATCAAACATTTCCGATGGGTTTTGCGGTGGTCCCTGGGACTGTGCTTCGAGAGTTGCCGCCCGGCCGTCCCAAAACTGAAGCAAGCTGTAGGCGCTGTTGTAAACGCTGGGAGCGCTCACACCACCCTTCTTGCCCGAGATACCCGTGGAGACCTTCGACTGGTCGGTGAATCCCTTGGCGGGATTGTGGCAGCTCGCGCAAGAAACCGTTTTGTCCGAGGAGATGATTTCGTCGAAATAGAGTTTTTTGCCCAGTTCGAACTTGGCGACCGTGATGGGGTTTTCGGGCGGCACAGGCGGCGGAGTCTGGAGACCCAGGGGAACCTTGATCAAAACGACCTTGCGGGTGACTTCCTTGCCCGTCTTGGGATGGGTGACCTTTTCCTCCGAATCGTTCCAGAAATCCTTCAGCTTGTCCCAGACCGCCTTGTTTTGGGTCGAGGTGACAAAGCGGATGGGGACCTCTTTTTCAAAAGGGGCCTTCAGGGTTTCTGAAGGAATTCGGGCTTCCGATTCGGCCAAAGCTTTCGGGCTTGGGCCCTTTTCATCGTCATCATCATCGGCAAATAGCGAGACAGGAGCAAATCCGAGTGTGAGGACGCCAAAAGCAGCGGCGCCAAACAAACCTGCCAACCAAAACTTTCGTGAGGCGTTCATGACCTTAATTCCTCTGGAGAATGATAATGCCTGGGAAACAAGGAGTGGCTATCTTTTTGTTGATCTTCCACCATATTTCGCCACATCCGGCTCAGGTACGGTTTCCAAAAGCAGGCGAACGATATCCTCGGTGGTCTTTCCTTCGGCCTGGGCCTGGAAGTTGGCGCCAATGCGGTGGCGAAGAACCGGTTCAGCCGCCTTTCGTATGTCATCTATAGACACGCTGAAGCGACCTTCCATAGCCGCAAAGGCTTGGCCCGCCCGAACGAGAAACTGCCCCGCGCGCACGCCCGCGCCGAAATCGACCATGCGTTTTACAAAATCGGGCGCCTCAGGCCCCGGACGGGTGGCCCGAACCAGTCTGGCCACATAATCGAGCACATATTCACCGACCGGCACATTGCGGATCAGCTTTTGCAGATTGATGATTTCCTTGATGGTAAGGACCTTGGAAAGCTCGGGTGTCTCGCTTTTGGTGCTTCCCGCCAGGA
>CAWUOD010000412.1:0-3697 GCA_963923115.1 uncultured Singulisphaera sp. | reverse complement strand
GGTCTCGTGGGCTCGGAGATGTGTATAAGAGACAGCTTTGGCACGACCCGAATCGGTTAAATCCCCTGTGGTGGTATTGTAATCCGTTGTTGGGGTCAGAACGAATGGATAGATGGTGACGGAAATCGTCCCTTTTCTACGATCCCTTTGAACTTGGGGATCCTCGGTGTAGCGGGCTGGAAGAATCGTATAGTTTTTTAAAGTTTCGGAGTTATTTGCGGAATTATCTTTGTCAAAATAAGCCAATACCTGAGATGCGCCCGATTGACTTCCAGGAACTATGAAATTGGGGAATTGTCTGGTTACAGATTTTCGAGTGTGGTCCTGTTCGTCAAAAAATTCCTGTCTTTCATAAACCATGTAATCAATTGCCAGGAACGAAGTTGTCAAGGTGACACTATTACACTGGTTTATGGGGAGGCCGCCGGCATTTTCGATATCGGCAACGGAATAATTGAACTGGAAAGTTGTGTCAAATTTGCGGTCGTTCACTGTTCCAGGTTGGTATCCTTGCGAAGTGTTGATGCTTTCAGCGATTTTTTTCAGTTGTTTGACCCTGGTTTTTCCTATTAAAACGACATCATTATCGATGAAATCGTATCCCACACCTCCTGGACCCAATGGTGTTTCAAACCATCCGCCCACAAATTTTTCCTCGGGGCTGATCAAGACTATGAACTGGGAGCCCAGCGGAGTGAACCAATTGAGCGGACCAAAATCCAGGGAGGTACCCTCGACATCGAGTGTCGCGCCTGATTGCACAACATAAATATCATTGGCAAAATCCATCCCCAAAAGCGCGTTTGCACGGAAGATGCCACCAAGTGCTGAGGAGTTTAGGGAAGCGTAATAGCGGCTGTTGGCCCAATCGAGGTACACCTTTCCAGTGGCTTCCACCAGTCCCGTCCATTCGCCGTCTGCCTGCAAAAAGGTGTCGTTGCCTGAATACCTTGTGCTGGCCGCAAACAGCCATGCTTTTGCTTCAATTACCAGTTTTCCGGGGCTGTAGGTGATTTCACCCGTGAAGTGCGCCGAAGCTATCGTGGGCAAGGAAGGGAGATCGGGTAATTGAACACCCAGATCGGTTCTGCCAATAACCTGATAATTAAGGTAACTTTCATAGTAGTTGTCGAGCTTTGACAACGCCCCCGTCAGGGTATCCGTTCCCAGCAAGGACATTCCAACCTGGCCTCGGATGATCAGATTGGATGGGTTGTCCAGGTTTTCAACCGTTCCGGCAAGGGCCGTCATAATAAGCGGCGTGCCCGGAATTGGTAACCTGGTTGGCACGGAAATGGAAATGCCGCTTAAGCCCCCATTTGTGTCATAAGTGATGTTTGCGAAGACATTTCCGATCACCGGGATTCTGATTCGGGCCCGTGCGGTGATGTCAAAATGGCTGGGATCAAATGTTCCATTTCCATTCTGGTCCACCAGAATCGTTTCACCCGGTTGCCAACCTGGTTGATTGTTGCTTTCGATGTAGGTGTCCGCCGCAACCGGGGTCATCGAAACCATGCCCGAAATATTCCAGATGCCATAACGGGCGGCGAAATCAAGATTAAGGGCTTCGTTGTTAAGAAGGTTCCCGGCATGAATCAAAATTCCAGGCGTCTCTTTGGTTCCAAAAGCAAGGACAGGGAGGAATTTCCAGCCAAGGGGCATGAGCTTTCCGTAAATTCCCCAAACGGGTCCGGTTTCCCTTTCTCCCTGGAGATTCTTGTAACTCCCATTGGATACATAGGTGACACCGGCCTCGGTGCTTGCGAGCGTAAAACCATTGCCGGTACGAATTTCTCCCGAGACCTTAATGTCGACGGTGTCAATCACCGAATTTACTATTTTGATGCCTGGACTGATGAATTTTCCGTCACTATCTTTTTTGCCAAGCGTTACCGCGACCCCAAAATGATCCAAATCAACTTCAGCATTTCCCTCAAGGCTGATTACCGTGTTTTCCAAGGTGGAATAAACAATTGTCGCCTCGACATTTTTCAAATTGAGGCCTTTTAGCGAAAATGCGCCGGAACATTCCAGGCTGAAAGACTCCAACGCTCCGTCTTTGATCTGGATGCCTGCCTCAAGTCCCAGGTTTGGGATCAGGATTTCCGTGTCCGCCTCTCCTTCGGTATTTGAGGGGATCACCACCTTCAATGCCGGGTTATCGGTGGAAGTTTCGGGTGTGCTGATTCGAACGCCGGTGAATGTCCCCGATGTTTCGTAGGTAAATGTCAGATTTGTGGCCTCAATTTTTATTCCGGCAACATCCAGTTCCGCGCTTACTTTCGCATCGATCTTTTGAACGGCCCCATTATTGATGCGTAAAAGCCCTTCAGCGGAGAGGTTGTTGCCATTAGCGAGACTTACTGAGATCGCACCCGAACATTCCAAAAATGATTCGGCCGAGTTATAGGTAACCGCGGCATCAATGGTTGCTGAGTTTCCTGAAAAAACGACAGCCCCCTTGGCGGTTGCCGCGAGACTCGAAACGGTTCCGTTTTCAATCACCAAGCCGCCTTTGTCGGCGAGGAAATCGAATGCGACCGAGCTTTCGCCAACTGTTACGGAGGCACCGCCTGTCAGTTGTAGTTTTTGGGATTGGCTGGAATACACCACGGCCAGATTGTCGACCACCGCCTGACAATTGGCAATCGAGATTTTACCGTTGGCGATCCCATCAAGGGAAACGATTGCACCACCCTGGATCACCAGACCATCATTGCGAAGCCCAATCGAGAAGTTGTTGCTTTCATAAGCGACACCCAGGGTACCCTTTGTTGTCAGACGGTCATCGGCCCTGGAATAGGTTAGGGCACTATCGGTCAGACTGACCGAGGCGCCACCAATGGTCACTGATCCGTTAACTGTGGCGTCTATGGATTCCACCGCGCCGGATCGAATCACCAGGCCATTCTCCTGGGCCAGGTTGGCATCCAGATTAAAACCATCGAAATTGAGGCTGACGGCCCCTCCCATGGAAAATTCTTCCGCCTGTCGATTGTATCGGAAAGATAGTTGATTGGTTTGCAGGGAAGCCCCGGCAACGCTGAGTGCCCCTGAAATCGTGGCATCCACAGAATCGACCGAGCCGTTTTTAATCACCAAACCCTTTGTCCCAAGGGAAACCGATGCTTTGTTGTCCCCCAATGAAAATGATGCTTTGCCGTTGGAAAGGGAAAACTCGTTGTCCAATTTGGAGTAATAAACCGAAATTCCGGAAAAACCAAGAGATGCCCCCGCCAGAGCGAAAGAACCGTCAAGAGTGGCATCAACGGATTGAACAGATCCGGATTTGATTAACAATCCCTGTCCCAAAAGGTCGATCGATGCTTTGTTATCGCCAAATGAAAAACCTGCCTTGCCCGTCAATTTCAATGAGGATTCGTAGACCGAGTAGGTTGTTGAAAGATTGGAAAGGGATATCGAAACTCCGGCAATTGATGTTTTTCCGGTAAAGCTTGCCTGAAAACCGTCGATGGCGCCGCTCCGGATCAGGATACCGGCACCGCTTAAACCAAGGGTGCCAAGGGTGCTTCCCGCCCCAAATTGGGCTGATCCGTAAAGACCAAGTGTATCATTGGATTTGTTGTAGGTCATGGACAATTTGCCCGCGGCCACGCTACCTCCCGAAAGGGAGAATGACCCCGCCAATGATGCCTGAAATGTGGAGATGTCCCCATTTACGATGGATAACCCC
>CAWUOD010000411.1:0-3708 GCA_963923115.1 uncultured Singulisphaera sp. | reverse complement strand
TTGTACAATGGACTTTGTGGGAGGCGCCGGTTTTTGGGCTGTGGGGAGTATGGACGGGCTCCGGCCTGGCGATCGGAATTCCACCAAAACAAAACCGCCCTTCAAGAAACGCGTCACTTGTCCAAACACGATTCCTGTCCGGGGCCCTGATACCATGGCCGATTTTGTCAACATCAAGATTTTTGAGGACAAGAGGCTTGTCAGGTCGCTTGATGTGCGTTTGCCTGTGGTTTTGGGGCGCCAACCCGGACCCGAATCGGAACTTTTCACGGTTCTTGAAGACCATTCCCCACGAAAAATCAATATCGCCCGTCTAAGCGAAACCACTGTCGGGCGTTCGCATCTTTTGATTGAGCCGCTTCCCACCAACGCCGTCGCCATCACCAACATCAACACGAACCGCGCTGTCCATATCGTGGACAAGGCCAACCTCGCACCCGGCGCCTCTTACCACTCGGAACTCCCGACTGCCCTGAATTTTGAAAAGCAGGGGAAAAGACAGATCATCATCAGTGACGAAGGCAGTCAATTGATGAGCATGTCAAGTGGAACGATTCCCCCGGGGATTCTTGATGCCGGTGGTTCCAACATCAACATCTCAAGCTTTCTGAAGCTGACGCGCGAATCGGTCGACAGGGTTGAGATTTTGGGGTGGCTCGACAACCTTATGGCCGTGCTTCAGTCGGCCGCCGACTCGGACCTCTTTTTTTCCCGGGCGGTTCACGCGGCCGTCGAAATGGCCGAGCTCGACCAGGTATTGCTACTGCTTTTTGATGGGGCCTCATGGGTGACCAAAGCCAGCGCCTCCGCGCCCGGCGCCTCCACGACAATCCAGGTTCCCAGCAAGCGAATTCTTTCCATTATTGTGGAGCAAAAAAGGACCTTTTGGCAATTGAATCAGGCCAATGCCCTAATGAGCAATAGCCTGGTTGATGTGGAATCAGTGATTGTCGCGCCGGTTCTTAGTAGTGGCGGACTTGTGATCGGTGCCATTTACGGAATGAGGCTCGCGGCCAAATATCGCTCCGAGGCCACGCTACACGAGAGTCCCCGCGACCCCATCAGCGAGATCGAGGGCCGGCTTGTCGAGCTTTTGGCCAAGGGGGTCGCGGCGGGAATCGCCCGAATGGACCAGGAAAAACAGGCCGTCGCCGCAAAGGTGCGTTTCGAGCAGTTTTTCACGCCCCAATTGGCCAATCAGCTCGCGAGCATCCCGGATTGGGACAAAGGGCGCCAGGCGACGATCACCGCGCTTTTTGTGGATATTAAAGATTTTACAAGGATAAGCGAACATCTCGACCCATCCGTCACCATTCGCTGGATTCAGGATTCGCTCAATCTCCTTTCCGAATGCGTCCTCAATTCGGGTGGTGTTTTGGTGGACTACATAGGCGACGCCATTCTCGCCATATGGGGCGCTCCCGGGGAGCAGCCCGACCATGCGGAACGGGCATGTCGCGCGGCTTTGGACATGGTCGCTTGTCTGGACACCCTTGGCCCACGGTGGGAAGCGATACTTGGCGAGAAAATGCAGCTTTCCATCGGCATAAACAGCGGAATGGCCCAGGTTGGCAACACGGGATCCAGACAAAAATTCAAATATGGGGCGCTGGGTCCAACGGTCAATCTTTGTTCAAGGATCCAGGGGTTCAACAAGCGGCTTGGGACCCGGATCCTGATATCCGAAGCCACCGAGAAGAATCTTCCCAGGGAAATCCTGACCAGGCGGGTCGCCTCGGTTTTGCCCAATAATTTTGACACGCCTGTCGTTTTGCACGAGGTGTTTCCGGTGGGCCACGCCTCCTGGCCGCGTTGCAAGACGGACTATGAAAAAGCCCTTTCACTATTCGAAAAAGGCGAATTTCTTCTCAGCGCGAGCATGCTCGGGAATTTCCGTGTGGACCATCCCGATGATGGGCCCTCGCTACTTTTGCTTTATCGGGCTGTGCGTGGCATGGTCGAAGGGCGCGAGGGCACCCATCCCGTCTGGGTTTTCCGTGACAAGTAGGATACATCCACGAGGTTTGGACTTTTTGTCCCGCCAACTGTTCCGATGGGATCAGATCCTTTGCGCGAAACAGAGCCTCAAGCCGTTACAATCCTCGATCAGTATCTCGCGACAGGCATATTGCCGGTTGACCGGACCCTCGAGGATTTTCACACCCCTGGACCGGTAGTCCTCCGCAAGCGTGTCGATATTGTCGGTCCATATATAGGCATTGCAGCCCAGCCCGGTGGCCGTTTTTGTGATCGCCGCCTGTTCGTGCGCCAATCCTATTTGGAAGACGATGTAATCGCGTCTTATGTGCACAAAAACAGGTGGTTCGAGGAAGTATTCCCCGATTTCAAAACCCAGGAAATCACGATACCATTCAGAAGTGGTCCTTACATTTTCGACCCGAAATTGGGGGAATACGGCGAGAGTTTTCGCCCGGGGTTTGCTCTCACCGGGATCCCCTGATCCGTTTGCCACGGTATTTTCGTTTTCGCTTTTCATTTTGGAGGCGCCAGTGTGCCATCGGAACGAAGCCTGCTGATGAAATCCATCAGCTCCTTTTCGAAGTCGTCGATTTTCATTCCTGTCCATGTTTCAAATGAGGCGATATTGGTCGATCTTTCCGGAGGCGGCCCATTTGTAGCCCCGGGTTTGGCGGCAAGCGATTCGAGATATTTGTCGAAATCCTGTCCCGGGATTTTTTTCCGGCCAAATGTCAGATGATAGGAGACGATCCATGAGGCCAGGTAGGCCTCACGGGAGGATTCCCTGTCGGATGATTCCGGATAATTACCAACTGAATTGTCACCGGATTTCGCCCCGCGAACCAGAAAATGGTCCGGGGAATCGGCGAGGATTCTCCTGAGGGGCGGGAATCGGCCATCCCGAATCATCTTGCGCACCCCCGAAAGGCGCGAGGGATCGGGCCAATCCGCCCGGATTTCCCCCGCCTCGATCAGGCCGGTTTCGAACACCTGCGCCAAGCCCTCGTTGAGCCAGCGAGGCAGCGGGCGAGTCCCGCGATCATAAACCCAATTTCCAAGGTACCCGTGGATAGCCTCGTGGTTGAGAATCTGAAGCAGCCTTGTGCGCGATTGGCGCACCGTCTGGGTGTTTTTTTGGTCGGCATCGCGGAGTTCGCGGCGGGCTTTTGTGGCGATATCGGCAAACTCCTGCGGAATTCTTCCACCCATCGCTTTTTGAATTTCCGATTCGCGTTGGGTGAGAATGGTCAGTTGTTTGGCATGATGCAGACGGAGTTCCGCGGTTTCCGCCTCGACCCGTGCCAGGTCGGTTCCCGCAAGGATCCGGTTGGACAAAGGATCGAAAAACGCCGGGTGTTCGAGGTTGGGTTGGTCGCGGGCCACGGCCCGAAGGTATCCAGCCTGATCCGCCCAGATTCTTATGCGGATGGGCCGACCGGGGAGCCTTGGTGGAATCAGATTGGAGATCGCCCGGAAGACCTCCTCGAGCTGAAGGGTGACCAAAACGGCAAGAGGTTCACGGAGGTTGGTGGCTAGGCTAAAAAATTGCGAATCAAAGGCCCAGGCTGTCTGATTCGCGTCGTCCTCCCAGGCCACCGGGGTGGGGCGGATCCCCTCGATGCCAGGTTTTTTGTCCGAGGGGCCGTCGAGCTGGCGGAGGCTGGCCAGAAAGAGCTCCCGTTGGCGGTCAAGATCTTCAAGTCGGCGAACCAGGGCTTCCCGGGCTGG
>CAWUOD010000410.1:0-3728 GCA_963923115.1 uncultured Singulisphaera sp. | reverse complement strand
ATGATAACAAAATCGTTGAACGAAATGACAAAGGAATATTCCAATGAGTCGCAGATCCGTGTTTTTCATGGTGTCCCTATGGCTTGTTTTTGTTGGTGGAAAGGTGAAGGGACAAGCTTTAAGCAATGAATTCACCATTCAAGCCGGATTTTCCCAAATTGACATTACTCCAGATCCCAAGGCCTCCAAGGTTTATATTGCAGGTTTTGGGGACAACCGGGTGGCTACCGGGGTTCATGATCCCCTTTTTGCCCGAGCCATTGTGCTTGGACAGAAAGGTGGGAAAAAAATTGCCATTGTTTCGGTCGACCTTGTGGGGCTTTTTCGCGATTTCGTTGTCGATACAAGGGGCTTGGTTCCAGAAGTGGACCATTTGGTTATTTGTTCGACACACAATCACAACGGACCTGACACTCTTGGACTTTGGGGGCCAGGTTTGGGTCGATCCGGGGTTGACCAGAAATATATGAAAACCATCCAGAATCAAATCCCCGGTCTGGTGAGAAAAGCAATTGCAAATTCGGAGGCCTGCAAAGTGTTTGCCGCAAAAGCCTCAGCCCCAGAGTTAATGCGGGATGGACGCCTTCCCAACATATTGCATGATGATTTGGTAATTCTTCGTTTTGATGCACTAAAAACCGGCAAACCTCATGGCTTTCTTTTGCAGTGGAACAACCATCCGGAAACCGTTGATTCCGAGGGAACCCTGATCACTGCTGATTTCGTCTCCCCGGCGATGCAAACCATTTCCCAATCGCTCGGATGCAAAGGAATCTATTTGACAGGGACAGTGGGTGGCCTGATGACCACGATAGGTGTAAAGGTTAAGGATAAATTGGGGGCGGAAATGCCCCTCAAAAAGTTCGAAACCATGGAGAGGTTAGGGGAACTTTTGGGAGAGAAGGCAGTCTCAGCATTAAAAGAGGCACAGCCGGTTGGATTTTCCAAGTTGGAATACAAAGGCAGAGTCATTCACCTTCCGGTTGAAAACAAAGGCTATCAGGCTTTTTTCAAGCTGGGTGCTTTCAACCGTAAAGCCTTTGTGGAAGCATCTCCCGGGATTTATGAGTCGATTAAGCCTTCGGAAGCCGGGGATAGGAAATTTTGGATGCAGTCGGAGATTGGTTGGATAGGATTGGGAGATGCGGAATTCTTTCTGGTTCCCGGAGAAATATACCCTGAACTGGTTTTGGGGAAATTTCAGGAGCCGATTGATCCTGGTGCCGATTTCCCGGAGGCGCCTCTGGAGCCTTCCTTGTTTTCCATGAGTCAGGCAAAGTGGAAAATGACTGTGGGCTTGGCAAATGACGAGGTCGGTTACATCATTCCCAAGCGTCAATGGGATGAAAAAGCCCCATTTTGTTATGGCAGGTCAAAAAGCCAATACGGGGAAATTAACAGCTTGGGAAATGAAACAGCCCCACGAATATGTGGGGCTTTCAAGGAACTTTTGGCTAAATAATGAGGCTTATTAAAGCCTAGTCAATGGAAGGGGACAGCTTCGTTGGCCGAGCCTCGATCGGCTGGGCTTGGGGAACTGTTCGGGAAGGAGCTGGAGCAGGGGCCCCGGGGCCAGATGGCGTTGGGGTCAGAGTTCCTGATGTCCCAGGCGAGCAAGGAAGAGATGAACCCGGCAGCACCGTTCCCGAAGAACATGAACTGCAGGAGGCACCACCCATTAGGCTGGGGCCTTCCATATACATCGCCGAACCGTTGTATTGGCCATAATCCTGTTGCGGCAGGCATGTTGTTGCGGCAGCCACGGGCTTGGGCTCGTCATGGTGTTTTTTGCCGCAGAGTAGACCCCCAAACAGGCCGTGTCGTTGGGTACTTGAGGTGAGGGTCCCTTGATTGCCGGTTTGGCAGCCAACCACAAAGGGAAGGCCCACAAACAAGGCTGCAAATAAAATTCTTCGGGCTTTCATGGTATGCTTTTCCTTGGGATTGCCTTTAGAGCTCCAGCTTTATCGCCTCCCATGATCGCTTTTTGGATGAATAATTTCAAAAGCTGTTAAGTAAAAAAAAGGATCGGGAGGATTTTTCCCCCCGATCCTTTGGCATTTTCTGTACACAGGGAACTATTGGTCAATCCTTCGTATTTTCGCTTTTGGCGCCAGGAATTCCTGCTATTTTTATTTGACTTTTCAAATATTTAAGGGCCGCATCCAGTTGCTTGTCCTCAAATTTTGGCTTTTCAGTGGCCCCGGTGGGTTTTACCTTGGGTTGGATGATTTCGGTGTCCCTGAGATGCTCCTGAAGGTCTTCCCGGTCCTTTCGGCTTAGGGGTATGGCTTCATTTGGGATTACACCCCAATCTTCCTCATCCTTTCCTTTTGTGCTCGACTTGTTGAGGTTTTTGCCATTGGGGCGCCAAAAGGTGGCGGTCGTTAATTTGATTTCGCCCTCACCGAAGGGCTGAATATTTTGGACGGAACCCTTGCCGTAGCTGCGCTCTCCAAGAACAAATGCGCGACCATGATCCTGAAGGGCTGCCGCAACAATTTCCGATCCTGATGCGCTTCCACCGTTTACAAGAATCGCAATCGGAAAATCGGTTACGCTGTTTGGGGTCCGGCCTGTAATCACCGTTGAATCCTTAAGGCGCGGGCGGATGGTTACAATCAGGCCGTCGTCGATAAAGTAGTCGGAAATTGCAACCGCCGCATCCAGCAGTCCCCCCGGGTTGAATCGCATATCAAAGATTAGGCCGTTGAGGCCCTTTTTTCGCAGGCCTTCCACAGCCTTGATCAAGTCACGAGCGGAAAAGCGAGCGAAATTTGTAAGCCTCAGGTATCCAATTTTGGATTGGGGGTCGATGTAGAAATCCCAATCGTCATTCGCATCACGCTTGAAGCCAAGTACACTTTCGACTTCCACCTGGCCTCGCTGAAGAGTGACTGCCCGGGGCTTTGCTTCCCCTTCGCGTTGGATGTGTATAGTTACCTTCGTGCCACGCTTGCCAAGAATTTTTTTGACCGCATCCTGGGTGCTCATGCCAACCGTGGAAATTTCCTCTGGTGTTTCCAGCTCGTTTCCTTCGCTGTCCACCTCACGAATGATCTTGGTTATCAAATCGCCTGCCTGCACACCTGCCTTGTATGCTGGGCTTCCCTTGATTGGGGTAACCACAAGAAGCATATCCGTAGCGCTATCCTTGCGAATTTGCACTCCAATACCCGTAAAGTTCCCTTGAACTTCCTTGTCGAAGGCAGCCTTGGTTTCCGGGTCGATGTAGTTTGTGTAAGGGTCCAAATTTGACATCATTCTTTGGAGAGTGATGTCAATATCCTTGTGTTTTTCGAGGTCTTCACGCTTGCCCAGGCCAAGACGGGCTTCCACCAGGAGTTGTGTAAGTTTTTCTTCGTCCGCCGCTCCAAGATTGTTGAGCTGGGTCTCTATTTTGCTGGGGACCTTTTCCTCAATTTGTTTGTAAAGACCTGTTATGGCCCATTTGATCATTTCCGGTTGCTTGATTGCCTTCACATAATTGTCCCGGATCACGCGAGTTGCCTTAATCACTTGTTGTGCAAACTCGCCCGCTTCAGCCTCGTCAAGTTTTGTGCTTTCAAGAATTTCATTTCGGGTTGTTTCAAAAGCCTCAAGGTCAACTTTGCCGTCAACCAATTCCTGGTAGTCTTTGCGAAGTTTTCGTTGGGCTTCCAATTTTGGCATTCTTTCCAGACTGTCTCTTATACACATCTCCGAGCCCACGAGACCAGAGAGGATCT
>CAWUOD010000409.1:0-3743 GCA_963923115.1 uncultured Singulisphaera sp. | reverse complement strand
TCATTTCATTAGCCCCAATAACCATCTTCGAGAATGAGCCATGGGCCATCCGTTTCTAAATCCGGTTTGCCGATGTGTGGAATTACCGCCAACGCTTTGGCCAGGGCTTCCACGCCACTTCCCCAAATGTGTATTGGGTTTTTTGACAGGATCCGTGTCCATAGACGAGCCATGGTATCCCCGTGTGGATTCGAGCCCAATCGCATGTCCGCAACGCCATCTGCCGCGGATGCATGATTTCCAAGGTCCAGGTTAATGGGAGAGCCTGGTTCCAAAAATTCGGCCAGGCGGCAAGCGGTATCCACCATCTCGTCAAAAGGAATCGCGGTTTCCCTTGCTTCCCAGCGACCAAGGCCGGTTTTCCATTTTCCTGATTTACTGGCAGAAAAACCAACCTGATCGCTCTTGTATGCCTCGTTGAGGGCCTCTTCCGACCCGGAAATAAATCGGGATGGATTCCCTCCCTTTCCCGGAACTGCCATGATGAAAAAGGGAGCACCAAGTAGCCAACATGCTTCCCTTGAGTCTTCATCGACTTTGGTGTAATCCGGTCGAAAAGATTTGCCAAAAGATACTTTGTTGGGGACCTCGGTTTGTTTCTCGGCCAAACCCGGCCAAAGTTGATGGGTTCCACCCACAAACCCCTGGTGCGCCCGTTTGCCCGTAAGCCCAGCCACCACTACCTGGTCCGCCTCGGACAAGACTCGGGCGAAGGAAATCCTTTGACCGCTGGAAGAAACAGCTACTATCGAGTTTCGCGAGGGGTTTCCGGGTTCGTGGACCGAAATAACTGCCTCCTCGAAACGGTCGGGGAGTGTTTCAAGGAGTTTGGATTCGAGATCTTGATTGGGAACCAAAAAGGTGATTTGGTTTGCGTTCAAACCACCCATCACGATTCGGTCAATAATCGGTGCCAAAAGTTCCTGTCTGGAGCAAAATAACTCGTCCAGAACCACCACCACCTGATCGGTTGGGGTGAATATCCTGGTAAGGGGTGGATACTCATGCGGAGTATCCAGACTCATTTCCAGAGCCGCCACCTGGTCTATTAGACCAGGTGGCATTGCGAAAACCTGATGGCCCTGTTGACCAGGCTCAGAGTACTCTCTTGCTGGGTCAACAAATTCTTTGCCTTGGTTATTCAAGCTTGACATCCAGTTCCAGCGCCTTTCCTTGGCGTAATATTCCAACCTTTATGGTTTGGCCTGCTTTTTTGCCTTGCATGGCCTCCATGTAAACTTCGAGATTTTTAATCTCTTTGCCATCAATTTTTACAATGCGGTCCCCTGCTTTGATACCCGCTTTTGCGGCGGCTTCACCATTGGAGACGCCTTCTACCTCCACGCCCTTGTCATCTTCGGCATAACCCGGGCGGAAACCAAGTTTTGGACCCGAACCGCGCCCACCGGATTGCTTGGCGGTTTTCACTTCGATAAATTTTGGTTTTTCCTTGGATTTGGTAAATTCATCAATCACTTCCGAAGCAAAGCGAATGATTTTTTCCATTCCATCATAGTTGATCCGGTCCGGAGTATCCGTTGGGCGGTGATAGTCATCATGCACATCCGTCCAAAGAAACAGCACGGGAATTTTTTTGCTCGCAAATGAGCTGTGATCGCTTGGTCCAAATCCACTCTTTTGGCGAACTGTTGTGAAATCATAGGATTTGTTGATCCTGTCCAACAACGACTCAAAACCTTCTGATGTACCAGATCCCTGAATTAGCATTCTGTCCTTCTTTGAATCCTTGTCAGGACGGAGACGGCCAACCATATCCAGGTTAAGCATGGCGGCGGTTTTCTCGAGAGGGTACAACGGTTCCTTGCAGTAATGTACGGAACCAAATAGGCCAAGTTCCTCGGCACTGAATGCCATAAAAATGATTTTGCGTCCAATCCTGTCTTTTTCCGACGCATAGCGTTTGGCCAATTCCAGCATGGATGTGGTCCCGGATCCGTTGTCATCCGCGCCTTGGTGAATGGCCGCCACCCGGCCGGCTCCCAAGCTGCCGAACCCGCCAGATCCAACATGGTCGTAGTGAGCCCCAACAACCACCGCTTCGTCGGCAAGGGGGCCAGAACCTTCAAGAACACCTATTACATTGCGGACTGGGATAACATTTCCCCGTTTGAGTTTGGCCTCCATGGTTACAGTGAAGCCTTTGATGTCCGCACTTTGCGGTTTCAGATCCTTATCGATGGCTTCTTCCCTTTGGGAGAGACCTTCCAGACCAGAAGCCTTGAGGAGCATGTCAGCTTTTTGACGACTAATCATGAAAACAGGGATTTTTGCACCAAAACGATTCGTTGCCAAATACGAAAAATCAATCAATGAATCATTTTCGCCAGCACTTGACTTGTCATTTACAAAAATAACACCAGCCGCGTTATGCTTTTGTGCGTTTCCAATTTTTTCGGTGAGTGAAGAAAGAGCCCTTCGTTTGTTGGGCGTTTCAAAACCGTCATCCTTCCGGCCGGCCCTTGGTGCGTCACGAAGAATCATGACGATTTTCTTTTCCGCGTTGATACCCTGGTAGTCGTCGTAGGATCCTTCCTTGCCCATGGTGATTCCATAACCAGCGAAGGAGAGTTCACCGCTGATTTTTCCCTCGGCACTTAAGGCGACAAGGGCCGCGTCGGCAGTTTTTTTTCCTGGTTCGACAACGATATTGCTGGTCTTGCCATCGGGGCCTTTGAATTCAATTACCGAGGGCCCGGACATCACCACTCCACTTACGGTGAATGGTTGGAAGTAGCTTCCATCCTTGCCAAGTGGTTTCAGTCCAAGTTCCTTGAACCTTGCGGCGATATAATCTCCCGCTTTTTCCAATCCATTGGTTAATGGCCCCCGCCCTTCCCTTTCCGGTGCCGCCAAGTAATAAAGATCGGATTTCAACCGTTCCTTTGTGGCGGTTGATGAAATATCCAGAGAAGAATTCTTCCCTGGATATGCCCCAAGTGCCAAACCACCCAACCCTATTACAGTCAAACCCATGGCAAAAAACTGTTTTCCACGGGTCGAAAAAGTGGTCATCAGGATCTCCATTTTTTGCTTCGGTAGGGGGCTACCTAAACACATCTTGCCTAACCAATCATTACTCTAGGCTGTTTCTCTGGATCTGGCTGGGCTTTATGGATCAATTCGTGCACAAGCCAGGGAACATTTCCTTCGCCGAATAGCAAAAAGCCGAGCATTGCTTTTAAGGAACTATCTCCTGACCACCCGAAATGAATTTCTGGTGGACGATTATCCTTGGCAAATTCCAGTGCCAACGCGGCAAGTACATTCGCAATCGAAGCGCATCGGGTTATTTTAAGGACATACCTTCCGGTTTCTTCAATCACCTCCAGAACCGGCCGAACAAGGAATTCACTCGCATCACCTTTGACAACTTCAACAAAAAGGATGCTGACATCGGGGGGGATCCTATGGTCCTTCCGAATGATATCCTCCTTGGTTGCAAGATCCCGCTGACCGGGCCTGTGTGGGACAATCACCGGGTATTCAATCGATTTGATTGTGTTAAAAAGGAATTCCGACCTTTCATCCTTGAATTCAAATCCCGCAAAACGAAGCTCGGTGGACCGCATGAAACGGGATATGAAGGAAGCCACAAAGATTGCAAGAATAAAGCAACTTGCAATTTGAATACCCACAGGCTTTTCCAGAACAATTGCTATAAGAGTATAAAGAAAAACAAGGCTAACCCCAATGTAATACCACGGAATCCGGGCCCAACCCTG
>CAWUOD010000408.1:0-3747 GCA_963923115.1 uncultured Singulisphaera sp. | reverse complement strand
TGGGAGCGGACAAATGGATCAAGGGCGCCTTCGGACAATTTTTTGAGGGTATCGGACGCTTTGGCCGAATCCTCTTGTTTTCTCCAAAAAAGCTCCTGCATAACCAAATCGCGCACCGTTCCGTTTGGTGTGTCCATGGACCGGGCCAAAGCGACCGAATCCATCCGGTCCAATTGCGGAACTTTCCTTGGCGGTTTGCCGGCGGGAACTATCCGAACAATGCGCCCCATATTCGCACCCGCGCGGACATCGACCCTGGCCAATTCCGATTGTGGGATCCAGCGGGGATGCTCGATCACCTCCCTGTGCATATCCACA
The DNA here is from genome assembly GCA_963923115.1 of uncultured Singulisphaera sp. GTDB lineage: Bacteria > Planctomycetota > Planctomycetia > Gemmatales > Gemmataceae > SYLG01. The sequence goes on along the minus strand of CAWUOD010000408.1, from coordinate 3,429 downwards.
ATCCATATCGCCCCATCGGGCCCTGTTCTCATTTGCACTGGTCGAAACCAGGGATCATCCGAGGCGAGAAATTCCACCTGCGATTGCCCTTGGGGAATTTTCGCCTCAAATGTGCTCCCCTTTGTTTCCAGCTTCATCCGGTGCACCAGCAAATTGACTGGTTCACAGGTAAAAAGATCCCCACGAAGTTCAGGACCCAAAAGATCATCCCTGTAAACCCCAATGCCACATGCCGCGGTCACAGAGTTGGGTGGCCCCGAAAGCTGAAACATCTGGACCTGTCGGGCCGGATAAAGCCTTGTCACCTCCGGCGAGGAGGCAATATTCGCCACCATGGACGGATACGCCGCGCTGGCATTTCGCCGAAGCACCTCATCGGGAACAACCAGATGGGTCGCCAGGGTCGAATTATCACAGCCAAACCAATGATTCCCATCATCCCGAACACGCCCTTGTTGGGTTTGTCCCGTTGCGGCTTCCATTTCGCCAGTGTCCGGCTTGATCCGGAAATCGCGATCCCCCAAAGGAAATATCTTTCCCGTTTTGTGACTGAGGATTTGTCCTCCAAAAAGTCCACACGACCCATGAAGCCATCCATCGAGTCCTGGAACAAGGCTGTTCACCCGGGCCTGGAAATTACCCGTTCCAAAATTGGAAAAAAGCTTCTCAACCTTGTCCGCTTTTCCGTCCCCATTCGTGTCTTCCGCATAAAGGATGTCCGGGGCGGCGCACACCAACACGCCTTTGCGCCAGGCGGTTACTCCCGTGGGGAAAGGAATCCCGTCCAGAAACACTCTCGACCTTTGGGGAATACCCCGGTCATCACACTGATCCAGCAAGCGCACCCGGCCACCCGGTTCGTAATTCCCCTTGGGGCCCATGGGATAGTCGAACATCTCCGCGACCCATATTTTTCCATCGGATCCAAAGTCGATCGCGACGGGGCTTTGCACCATCGGCTCCGAGGCGACAATTTCCGCGACCATTCCTGGGCGAACCTTCAGCTTTCGCAGGCTCACCTCCGCGGGAGTATTGGACGAGGGGAGGGAAACAAACTCCGTGGGCAATTGGGCACGGACTTCTCCAATAATTTTGTCCTCAAGCCCCCCACGGAAAGGACCAGGCACATCGTAATAGACCATGGCCCCGCCACCCTCATAGCCCCCTTCTTTCAGAATGCGCTCCGAAGGTATGTAGCAAGGCGCGTCATTGGCATAGGCGGTCACCCATAGCCTCGAGGCGTCGTATTCCCGCTTTAGCCTATGGGAATAGTCGACAACAACTTCTCCCGGAAGAAACACCATGGCAAGGCTTTTTCCAAAGGTCCAAGTCGTTATTGGGTACCGGATCTGTGTCCGAAGCACCTCGCCCTTATCAACCCTGGCCAGATTCAACCGGGCGTGGTGACCAATGGCATCCTGTCTTTTGGCCAACTCCGTCCATTTTTCCCTTGAGGGAAGATCGGCCAGAGGCAATTCGATGGATCTCTGCTTGCTGGCAAAAGCGCCGTTGACGGGTTTTAGCTGCCCCTTGAGCACATCCTCCACCGAACGGGCCATATCGATCCCCTGGCGGGATGCGACATCCACCTTGTCCCCCACAACCCCCGAAGCGGGGTTGCTATCCGCGCCACATCCAATGGAAATCAGAGCAATGATGCCGGGATGGGAGTCCTCAATTGCCTGTTGCGCATAGCCGGGCCAATCGCCTCCCACCTTGTTGTGCGAAAGGGTCACGGCATGACAGGCGTAATTGACCCAGACACCCCGAAGAACTCCTTCCGGAGTTTTGATCGCCATCACAGGCAAATCCTGATCGACTGGTCCGCCGGGTGTGCGCCTGTTCCTTGCCAAAGACGAAGTGCCCACTCCCCATTCCATCCTGGCGGGCTTGCGATCGGCCAAAGCATCGCGGGCGACTTTTTCCAATTGGCCCAAAAAAAGGTCTGTATATTGTTGAATATGGGCCTTGTGGTCTTCGGGGACCGGAATCCCAAAGAGTGTCGGGCAAACCCCATCGAGCATTGGGGCCGTGTGTGTATGGGAAGCGGCGATCACCAACTTTTCCGGAGTTATTCCCAAAGGCTCCAGACGCTTTTGCAGCCTGGAGCCCAGTTCGGCACTTACGCCGAGATTGTCGACTGTGATCAGAACCGCAGGGAATTTATCCCCAATCGCCAGGGCCTTGGCCCAGATCCGTTGATTGACCCCCTCCGATTCCGTGCGGCGAAATCCAAAACCTGACAATCGGACAGGAAAGCTGGGGGTAATATCGGTCCGGGCCAGACCAACCTCGGGAGCCACTTCCTTTTGCGCGAAAAGAGAAAGACCAAAAACAATAGCGGTAAGGGAAATCGACATGGCGCGGACCCCGGGGGATTGGGCGGCAATACTTGGGACTTGGCCATATTTTATAGCTCCCCGGATCGACCTCCAACTTCCCCCGGGCGAACAATCTCTTTCATCCCATTCACCAAAAATCCGGTTCAATCACCATGTTGGCCCAGTCTATTAACCCGATCCAACTTCACACTCAGCCAATGGCCTCTCCAACCAAATCCACAACATCCACATTGCCTTCAAGCTTCTTTTTTGCCAATTCGCAAACATGATTATGGTGAGTGAAAACGATCACCTGGGTTTTTTGGCCAAGTTCGGCCAACAACTCAAGAGTGGCATTGGTTCGGTCATCATCAAAAGTGATGAGAACATCATCAAGGATAACCGGCATGGGAGACTGGTTATCTTTGATCATTTTATCCACCTGCGCCTCGATTCCCGCCAACCTTAGCGCCAACCAGAGCTGGTCCGCCGTTCCTTCGCTTAGCCCGTTCCCCTCTGTTGCGGAAAGCTCCATAAATTTGTTGCTTCCCTTGCGGGATACCTTTAGAACCAACTCATTACCAGCATCCTCAAATTCTACCCTATCAAAGCTCCCCAGAGTCATCCTTTGGAAAAAACCCGCGGCTCGGGCCAAAGGGGAATCGGCGTTGTTTTGCCGATTGTTTTCGATGGCCTGATTCAAACACAAAAGCGACAAATGCTGGAGCTTCCAATCACGCACCGCTTCTTCCAGAAGAACCTTGGCATCCTCGATTTCCTGGCGGGCCTTGGCCGCCTCGTCAGACTTGACCAATTCCCCAAGGATCGTTTCCATTCGCTGTTTCTGGAGACCCAAAGTTTTGATGTTCTCATCCAACCCATTCGTCGAATGTTCCAGTTCGCGGATCTTTTCGTCCAATTCAGCCGCTTTTTGATCTCCCAATTCCGCAATATACTCCTCCAGAGGCATCATCATGTCCCTGACGAGATTTCCCCGCATATCCGAAATCTCATGCTCCAGCACTGCCTTTCTCCCAAGCCGCTCAAGCAATAGCGGAACATCCTGTTCGTTTTCACATCCCGTCCGTTGAAGCAATTCATCCCTTAA
>CAWUOD010000407.1:0-3749 GCA_963923115.1 uncultured Singulisphaera sp. | reverse complement strand
GAGATCTACACAAGGAGTATCGTCGGCAGCGTCAGATGTGTATCAGAGACAGCATCATGGGTGAAAGGGTCCTTCAGTGGTGGCAGTACTGTTTGCAAGATCCTCGACAATTCCCAAACACGGTCCGCCCGAATCAGGTCTTTTTCGATTGCATTAAAGCCTTGCATATTTTTTAGTTTACGGATCAAGCGCGCCTGGGCTTCCATTTCCGGGTTCGGAATTGGTTCGCGCGCAAAAAGTCCCACTGCCATTTTTGCCATGGCGACGGGCGTGCTTAGGAATCCTGGCAAAGCAATCACGGGCAATTTCGGGGGTTGCTTGTTCTCCAACGGCGGGTTGGCTCCAGGTATATTGCCCTTGTTCTCATCCGGAGGTGGCTTTTCTCCTTTTTGCAACAATGCTCTGTCTGGATTTGCTTCGTTTTGAGGAGGGGGATCGGCGGCGACTTTTTGCCCGGCCTGTTCCCTGTCGCGAAGGTGCGAATAACTGAAGATGCCAAGACCAACCAGCGCGCCTGTGAAAAGCATTCCCAGAAAGAAACCGATCCCGCCCGGAATCAGCAAACGCATCGGATCGGGTGGGGTGTTGCCCGGGGCCATCGGCAACCCGTTGTTCGCGCCTTGGAATTGGGCAGATTGGGGAGAGAGATAATCTGATTCCTGTCTGGTGTGTCCTTGTTCTATGGCTTCCGAGGGGAGGATGCTCGCGGTGGGCCGAACCCTCGCGGGATTTGACACGGCCAATTGGCTGCGAGCCATGGGTGCGCGGCCATTGCGGGCGGCATCGGCCCATGGGCCTGCTGTTTTTGGGAGACTTCGTGGAATTGGACCCAGTTGGATGTGGGGAATTCGTTGGGTGAACCATTGTTCGGCAAGTCTACTGCCTTGGGCGGCTCCCGCCAGATCGCAATTTTTCCCCTCGTTAAAATCTCCCGCGAGGGTCGCAAACTTAAGCTGCCATGCCTCCGTTGTCGTGGCCTGGGAAAGCGTTTCGATGACAAGTTCCCTCAGTGTGGCAGGATCGAGTCCTTCATGCGCAAACGCGAAGGGTCGGCCATTTTCCATAGCGTCCCAAGGGGCTCCGGCATAACCGCCGTCGCCTGTGAAGCGAAGCCATTGGCGCATGGTTGGGGCCACGGTTGGCGCGAAGTTTAAAACCGGAACAGGCAAAGGCCTTGCGGGACCAAGCCAAGAGTCGATCCATGGGAATTCGCGCAAAATGGACGCTGGATGAACGGTTTCCGCTTCGGAGGGATCCAGAAATACAAGGTGGGCGATATGGTTACGCCTGCCTGAATAGTCGTTGGGGGCCGAACCCACACGGCCAAGGACGAAAAACGCCTTCGTTCCCGCATCAATTTTCAGTCCAAGCCAATTGACGGGGGGCAAAATCCCCGGAGCGCGGGTTTGGCTGGCCAGCCCTTCATAGGAAACCAGGCCCAGGGAGCGGGTGCGCAGGGCTTCCGGAAAGCCGGGGCTCATGCCGACAATGCCAAAACCCGGTCCTCCGCCGAGTGTTTTTTCCAGGGATGTAAAAACAAATTGGTGGGCCATGACAGGTCCGGGATGGGTTCCCGGTTTATTCCTCCAGTTCGAATTCGGAATGACTCTGGTCGACATCGTCTTTTTTTGACCGTATGTGTGTCAAATACCAGATGAGAGGAAGCTCGACCTGGAAAGGATCGATGTCCATGGGGCGGATGAGCCCTGTTTTCCCCGCGCCGCTGGCCCGGTCGCCACAGTCGAACCCAAAGGCGCTAACGGGGATAAAAATAACCTGTTCGGAGAAGAATTCGGCGGTTCCAACAATTTCCGGGCAAAGTCCGGCAAGTAGTTCCCGAAGTTGGGAAGACATCCGGTTGATGGCGCTGACGCTGATGCCTGGTTCGCCTTCGTCGGGCGCATCATGGATTTTTCCCGATGGGGAGGCTTTTCCGGCCCTTGAATTTTTGAGCCATTGGATGGAACGGGCCTCGGGCATTAATTTCCACCATGCATCGTATTTTCCCACGATGACCACGAGTGGGCTTTTGTGTTTGTTGTCGCTTTTGAGACCAAGGAAACGGCGGATTCGGGAGGACGCCTCCCGAAGGATGGTTTCCTGTCGGTGGAGCACGGGGTTTGGAAGACCGCGCCTTGCCGCGCCTGGGTCGATTTTTTCCAGCGCGTCGACAAATCGGGGATCCTGTAGTGGATCAAATACAAAAAAGAGCGCCGAAGATTGGGAGATGTGCCTCGTTGTCTCCAGGGCGCTGGCGTCCTCGCTCGCCGCAAGAAACGACTCTCCCGCATTGTCGTAAAGACACATGAGTCTCGTGCGGGTTTGTCTTGCCCGGTTGGGCACCCGGTATTCAAAGAGGAAAGGTTGCGGCAACCGGGTTTGTTTGCCATCAAGACTAACTTCGTTGAAAAGCAGGTCGCCGGTGAATTGTGTTTTTGGGATCAGCTCGCCGGCGGGGAGCCATTTGTCGCGTTGCGGGTTGAGGAACAGGGCTTCCTCATAGGAGTTGACGACTTTGTTGAATTGGGGGTGGATATCTCCAAATGAGTAGCCAAAATCCCGCAGGAGCACTTTGCGGGTTTGCCAAATCATGGATCCCAAAAAGTAGGATTTTCCGCTTGCGGGCGCCCCCAAAACCGAGAGAAAGCGACACTTGTGCTCGAGCATTTGCCTGGGAATCAGGAGGTGGCAGCGCGGACAGGCCATGTCGTGGCAAATTTGCCCGGCAGGATCAAGAGGCTGGCAACGGCGATTAAATCGGGTGGGGCGAAAACGAAGTCTCGCGTCCCCACCCAGCCTGGCATCCCCAACAAGTCGGTCATGATCGGCAATAAACAGGATATCCCTGGGGGCAAACGCCTCCCAGCAATGGGGGCAAATCACCTCGGACAACAACGGAATCGTCAGTTCCTCGTTTTTGATCCGTGACATGTTATCCCTGTGAGGACAAAAACTTCGATACCACCCAGCTGGAGCATTAAAAATGCTACGAACAGGCCTTAACTCATTCTATGGGGAAGGGGGGCGTTTCTAGCCAATCATTAATGAACATTCCTTTTGGTGGAACGCAGGTTTTTGCGTTGGGTTTCTTCTAAAAAGTGAGCTAAGCAGATTTCAGTGGCCTGGAAGCTGGGAGTTTCAACCTTGTCAAGCATGCAATGGATTCGTTTTCACGGAACAACCCTGTTGGCTGGAGCATCGTTGGCTTTGGGTTTCGCCACTTGGGCTCCCGCCCAGGACAGGCTCAAAACCATGCCTGGCAGCGCCCAATTCGAGCAAATTTCCAAAGAAATTCCCAAATCGGTCAAATTGGGATCCCTTTCCACAACCTGGAGGGAGGGTGGCAAAACCCTCGAGTACACTCGCGACGAGAAAAAGTACACCTTTGACATCGCGACCCTGAAGGAATCCGAGTTTGTCCCCACCAAAGAGGTTGAGGGAAAAAAGGATGGGGCAAAAAAACGCCCCGTGACCCGGGGACCCGCCCGAGGCAGACAAGCCTCCACCACCCTGTCTCCGGATGGAAAAATGCTGGCCTCCTACAAGGACCGGAATATCCATCTGAGCGGGCCCAAGGGGGAAGATTCCAAGCCGCTTACCACCGAGGGGTCCGAAAAGGCCCGAATCAAGTGTGGAGTGGCGAGTTGGGTTTATGGCGAAGAGCTGGAACAGAAGTCCGCCATGTGGTGGTCGCCCGACTCCAAAAAACTCGCCTATTACCAGTTTGATGAATCCAAAGTCAAAGACTT
>CAWUOD010000406.1:0-3750 GCA_963923115.1 uncultured Singulisphaera sp. | reverse complement strand
GAGATGTGTATAAGAGACAGACCCAGCGAATCGAGAATGGCATAATTCCCCGGTCTCTCATTCGAGTTGCGATATGCGAAATTGATACCCGCACTTTTGGTCACTTCCTCAAACGAAAAAACCTGTGCAGGCGGAATTGGAACCGAAGGGCTTTCCGATTTTGTCTGGGTGCTTTTGGCAACTTTACTTTCGGAAATATTTGCTGCCTTTTTGGGTCCCGGTTCCGAACCGCAACCAGACAATAATCCAATCAGGAGGAAAACGAGACCATTTGTGTAAAAGCTAGAGGACTTCATGATGATTTCGCGCCCAGGGAAAAGGACTGAAGTGCATCAATTATTTAGGCATTTTGACTGAGAAAAGCCACTTTTTTTGAAAAGAAATTCCATGTCACGAAGTTAATGACATGCAGCTCCCTGTCCTGTTCCTCCGATGAGGTTGCCTGATCCGGTTAGCCATCCCCCAATAATTCTGAATAAATCCAGCCCACACAAGCTTTCTGGTGGTCAGGCATTCAGGGCCCTTTATGTGAATTGGGGTTGCCCCCTTTGAAAAGCTTGTTTATTCCTAAGTCACTGTTGCAGTCCGTCTATCGCCAAAATGGCCTGGTGGGATACAACAACTGACATTGAGGAAGGCCTCTCCCGGCCATTTCACGCCTCAATCCAAACAAAAACAGTTTGAGGAAATGGAAGAATGTCCGTAAGTTCGCCAACCTCTCCCCGCCATCAGGTCGAGGAAGTGGAATCGATTACAATCCGTTTCGCTGGTGATTCGGGCGACGGCATGCAAGTAGCCGGCACACAGTTCACGAATGTCTCAGCCATCATGGGCAACGACATTGCGACTTTTCCCGACTTTCCAGCAGAAATTCGGGCTCCCGCCGGAACGCTCGCGGGTGTTTCGGGATTTCAGGTTCACTTCGCCAGCACCGATATTCATACTCCGGGCGACTCACTCAATTGCCTGGTGGTGATGAACCCTGCCGCGCTCAAAACCAATCTTAAAGACCTTTTGCCTGGCGGAATCCTGATTGTTAATAGCGACTCCTTTGGTCCCACCGATCTGGGAAAAGCCAAATATGCGAACAACCCACTTGAAGACGGTTCGCTAAAGGGTTACCGGATCATTCAGGTTCCAATCGACAAGCTTAACCGGGAGGCGGTCAAGGACTCCAATCTGTCGATGCGTGATGCGGATCGATGCAAAAACTTTTTTGCATTGGGACTTGTGTTTTGGATGTTCGAGCGCAGCAGCGATTCAACCATCAAATGGCTTACCGCCAAATTTGGCAAAAAGCCCGATGTCCTCCAAGCCAATATCAGCGCGCTTAAAGCCGGTTTCAACTATGGTGAAACCGTTGAAATGATGCCGGTTCAATACCGTGTTGCCAAAGCCAAAATTGCCCCCGGCACCTATCGCAAAATCACGGGCAACGAAGCAATTGCCTTGGGACTTGTCGCGGCCAGCGAATTGGCCGACAAGCGTATTGTTTGCGCAAGTTACCCGATTACTCCGGCATCTGATATTCTCCATCAGCTGGCGGACATGAAAGAATTCGGGGTAAAAACACTGCAGGCCGAAGATGAAATTGCTGCGGTTGGTGTGGCTCTTGGTGCCTCCTACGGGGGAGCAATTGGCATCACCGGGACAAGTGGTCCAGGTGTTTGTCTCAAATCCGAGGCCATCAACCTGGCGGTTATGACCGAATTGCCTTTGGTTATCATCGATGTCCAGCGTGGTGGTCCCAGCACAGGCCTCCCTACCAAAACCGAACAAGCTGACCTCTTGCAGGCTTTCTTCGGAAGAAATGGTGAATCCCCCGTCGCCATCATCGCTCCCAAATCCCCCACGGATTGCTTCAACATGGCTATTGAAGCCGTGCGTATCGCGACCGAATTCATGGTTCCAACCTTCCTGCTTTCCGATGGCTATATTGCCAACGGAGCGGAACCCTGGCTGATCCCTGATCTCACCAAGCTCGCAAAAATTCATATCAACCACCCAACCACACCAAACTCTGGTGATTCGGGTAAAACCCATGAAAATGGCGCGGGCGAACCAGGGAAATTCCTGCCATACAAGCGCGATGAAAACCTTGTCCGTCCCTGGGCCCTGCCTGGTACACCCGGTCTTGAACACCGGATTGGTGGCATTGAAAAGCAGGATGTGACCGGAAACATCAACTATGAACCGGGTAATCATGAACACATGATCCACACCCGAGCCAAAAAGGTCGCCAACATCGCGAAAACCATTCCGGACCTTGTCGTGGAAGGGGATCAGGAAGGCGATTTGCTGGTGATTGGTTGGGGCGGAACCTACGGAAGCATTGCAACCGCTGTCCAACGGGCCCGGCGCAATGGTTGGAAGGTTGGCCAGGTTCATTTCCAATATCTGAATCCTTTCCCCAAAAACACCGGGGATGTCTTCAAGAAGTTCAAACACTTCCTCGTTCCGGAACTCAATGCAGGCCAGTTGCTGCTCCTTCTCAGGGGTATGTACCTGATCGACGCCAAAGGACTCAACAAGATCCAGGGGCGTCCGTTCCTGGTCTCGGAAATCCTTGATGCCATAAAGACATACTTCGCCTAACCGGCATTTGCTAACGAAAAAAGGCCTTCTTACACGCACAAAAGGGGTTTATTATGTCTGCGACTGCGCTTCCAGTATTGAAACCAGCCGATTTCGCCAGCGATCAGGAGATCCGCTGGTGCCCTGGTTGTGGCGACTACTCCATTCTTGCCCAAACCAGAAGGGCCTTGAGTACCGTCCCATTCCCAAAAGAAAAAATGGTGTTTGTTTCGGGCATTGGCTGCTCCAGCCGATTCCCCTATTACATGAACACCTATGGCTTTCACACCATTCACGGTCGGGCGCCAACAATCGCCACTGGCCTCAAACTTGCCCAGCCCGACCTGATGGTTTGGCTGGTGACCGGAGACGGCGATGGCCTTTCCATCGGTGGCAATCACCTGATTCATACTCTCCGTCGCAACATCGACATCAAGATCCTTCTTTTCAACAACGAGATATATGGTCTTACCAAAGGCCAATATTCGCCAACATCCCGCATGGGCACCAAAACCAAAACGAGCCCAACCGGGTCCATTGAATCCCCAATTCGTCCCGTCTCGCTTGCTTTGGCGGCCGAAGCCACCTTTATCGCCAGAACAATGGACATGGACCCTGTCCATATCACAAACATCCTTCAGAAAGCCGCCGCACATAAGGGAGCGGCATTTGTGGAAATCCTGCAAAACTGCAAGATTTTCAACGATGGGGTTTTCGAAAATGTCGCTGACAAATCCCTTAGGGCTGACAATGCCCTCTACCTGGAACATGGCAAGCCCATGGTTTTTGGCAAGGACCGCAACAAGGGTATTCGCCTGAATGGTTTGGAACCCGAAGTGGTAACAATTGGCAAGGATTGTGCCCTGGATGATATTATCGTCCACGATGAGTTTTCGAAATCGCCAACCATGGCTTATTTGCTCAGCCGCTTCTCCAATCCCGAATTCCCTGAGGTTTTCGGCGTGATTAGAAATGTTACCGAACCGACTTATGAAGAGCTGATGGACAAGCAACTGTCCGCGGCAGTCGCCAAAAAGGGCAAAGGCGATCTTCAAAAACTGTTCCGGAATGACGATCTTTGGACCGTCGAATAATTCCGGGCTTCCAAAACGAAATCACCCCAAGGGTGGGCTTTATGCCCTCCCTTTTTTCTGTCTCTTATACACATCTGACGCT